>JADJOX010000006.1 GCA_016713565.1 Ignavibacteriota bacterium | reverse complement strand
AAGAACTTTGCAAATATTTGGGCGAAATGTAAACTTTAAGTAAGTCTCCATTCACATCATTTAGTGAATAAAATAATACTATTTACTATTTCTTCAATTATATTAAGAAGTTATTTTACTATAGCATTAATAAACGAAACAAAATAACATTGCGAAAATTCAAGATGATTTTTCAAATAACATTGTTCTCAATTAATTTAATCTCACATGTTACAACATTAGAAGGATCGTTTGTCCTTCAAGTTGCCTCAATTAGTCCAATAGATAAGTTTAAAAAAAAAGATTCCAAAGTATTCTATGGGTTATTATAACATTTCCCGATGTATTAGCCGAAGTTCAAGCTCCAGTTGAGTATGTTTTTATATAGATCTTAAAAGGAATGGTACTTTCAATTTGAAAGTAAGGATACATCTATAGTTATAAAGCTCCACTTAATTGACATACGGAACACCAGCCATGGATATTTCAAAAATGGAAATAACTGTAAAAAGGGTGTATATTTAGGGATGTTGAATAAACCAAAGAAAAATTAAGATATGAATTAGTGAGTAGTTAGTTGCAATCTCTAATCAAAACATACCCCTCATTATAGATTTGTCCAAATCTGAAACAAAAAAATTTTTACTAACTTGGTTTTTGAAATATTACTGCAGAGGCACCAACCTAAAACTAACAAGTGATTATTGAATTTGAAAATGAAAAATCATTCAATATTTTTAGAAAATAATTCTAATTTATTGAGATAATTTTTAATTGATATGCTGTACAATAAGGCTGTAGATTCAACCATCTATTTAAATCTTCTTTTTTTATAACAAACTTGATTGAATGTAATAAAAAAGATGGTTGCTATTTGGTTGCTAAATTTAACAAAAAGGTACAAAACTGTACAAAATTCCAAACCCATAAACCAAAGCAAAATAAAAAATCTTTGATTATGCTTCAAAAACGATGTGTTTTATACAAGTGTCAAGAGAGAGCAAAATTTCTCTTTACTTTGACTGGCAGTCAAAAGGTCAGGAGTTCGATCCTCCTTAGCTCCACAAATTAAAAAATTATTTTATTTAGTAAATCCTATAAAATAATTCAATTCCAATACCAGGTAAAAATGCCAAACTTACTCCTCCTAGTGGACAAGTAAAACAAGTTTTCCTTTCTGTTTCATCGCTTAAAACACCCATTGTTCCAATACTAATATTAAACCCGAATTTCTTTGAAATATTTATATCTCTTCCGATTCTGAAATTTAATAATTGTATTCTATTTACGCTTTCTCTGTTTTCGGATTTTGAGTAAATATAACCGAATAAAATAAACCAACATTTTCTGTTGGAATATTGACTTGAATCTCGCATATGAAATTTAATATCCGATGAAATCGAATATATTTCAGATCTTGGCCATGAACCGTAACTTAATCCAATTTGTATTTGTTCTGATTGAAAATACATACCTAAGTTTAATAATTCCGCATAACCAATTCCAGCCGAAAAATTTATTTTTCTTGAGAATATGTTACAATGTTAAAGTAAATTAAAAAAATACAATAATTACGAATATTCTTTTCATTACTTTACCGTATTTTATTTAGCCAAATATTGGCGTGGCAAATGACCCGACTCCTAAAAAAATAATGATGGTTTGGCCAATCTATTTTTATAGATCAGTTTTAAATACTAAATCAACTCTGCACAGCAAACTAATTTAGGAAAGCTAAACCCAACACGAATCTATAAGACCACATAGTAAGATAGCAGATGATGTTTTTTGCGCTTTAATTGTTATTTAATTTTAAGTTTTATTGAAATTAATTCTTTTACAAATTCGACATTTCGTTTATTATTCATAATTAGGGTCAGTCCGCGAATCTTACCATATTTTTTACCATCTTTAAACTGACTTTTTAGTTTGTCCGAAATTATACTTTTCATGATAGCTGGTTCAGCTTTATCACCGAAGTAAAAATTAATTATAAACGATTCGGGAATAATTGAGAGCCAAAAAATTGTATTTGTTTTTCTTGTCACTTTCATTAACCAGCTTTTGCCGTCATTGTAATATCTCCACTGTTCGATAAAATCGGTATGATTATCATGAATGTAATTGAAAACTGATTCCCATATTGCTTTTGATTTACCTATATGAGAAAAAATTATTTCTTCGGTTGGGAACTGGTTTTTGTCTGAAAGAATTATCTGATTCATTTTTTTATCCATAATTTTTAAGCAACTAACGGTGAAGCAAATTACCCGCCGTCTAAAATAAAATCTTTTCTAATAACAAGTTGGTTATGTTGATTTTTAAATTGCTATTCCAAAAGAAATTACAATAGGTCTAATTTTATTTAATTCATCTATTCCAAAAAATCCGTTGCCAATTGATATAATATCTTTTTGATAAAAATAAATTCTTGGTTCTAAAAAAATATTTACGTTTTCATTTAATTTGTATAATAATTGTATTCCTAAAATTCCAACAATTGAAAATGGATATCCGAATGTTAATCCGGCTCCGCCTTGAACCGATGTTTTAAATTTTGAATTTATTGTAAAATTAAATCTATAGGTTCCGGATGCGATTGGTAATCCCAGCATTATTATTTCTGGTGAAATTGAAATATATTTTGAAAAATAGAAATTTCTGCCAATCCCAATAGAGGGAACAATTCGATTTATTTCGCCGCCAATTTTTATTTCATATTTATCCAAATAATCATAGTCATTTTGGGATAAAAGGGAACTATTGATTATTATAAAACAGATTAATAATAATTTAACTTTCATATTATTTATAAACATAGTGGCGCAGCAAATAACTAAGCGCCCCAAATTCAAATTTTATAAAATAAAGATTGGTCAAAATTACCAAGAGCAATTTTTAATTTTATTCAGTAAAAACCAAAATAACTTTCAAACTTTATTTTTACTATTTAACTCGACATTTTACTTCGGTCAGTTGATTTGTTATTTGTAGGCTTGTTAATTTGCTTCTAAATATAAAACTCAGACAAATCATTTATAATTTGCTTATCAATAAGTTCATTTTGTATCATCCATCCTTCATTAAAAGCATGAGATAAATAACTCTCTCCACTATCACCAATAATAAGAACCATTTTCTTTGTTTTATTTAATCTTGGAATACTTTTTATATATTTCATCGCATAATAGAGAAGCATCCCGCTTGAATCGCCTAAAAGCAAACCTTTATTATGAGCAAAAAACCTCATTGTATTAAAAGCTTCTGAGTCTGAAACGTAATCATTTTTATCAAAAAGAGAAGTATCAATATTCTTAGGCAATATAGCACCAACTGGATAGCCAGGACCAGAAATAAAGTATCCGTGTCCATGTGGAGAAAAATGACTTGAGCCTTTCGGTTCAAGAGCGATGACTTGTGCTTTACTATTCTCTTTTATATAGCGACCAGCTCCGGAAAGTGAACTTCCTGTACCTACAGTACCCATAAGATAATTTAGGTCAGGAACTTGTTTGATAATCTCTTTCCCAAGTGTATCATAAAATCCTTGTGGATTCTCCGGATTGTCATATTGATCTAAATTTAAGCCGCCGCTTTCTTTAGCTAATTTTTTAGCTAAATTACGACGTACATCTACAAGATGACCTCCTTTGCTATTTTCGTCATCAGCACAAAAATAAAGTTCTCCACCATAAGCACGAATAGCATTCAATTTATCAGCAGGTGCATGTTTATCAACAACGGCAACAAATTTATATCCTCGGGCAGCTGCAAGCATTGCTAAAGCCTTTGCAGTATTTCCCGAAGAAGATTCAAAAAGAGTCATTCCTTTTTTCAATTTTCCAGATTTTTCAGCTGCATCGATAAGGGCTCGCGCTGTCCGATCTTTAAAGCTGCCAGCTGGATTAAAGTATTCTAATTTTAGATAAATTTCCCAATCAGTTCTTACTGGTTTGATTAACAACATAGGCGTCTCGCCAATAAGCTCGCTCAAATTATTCTTAATTTTCATATAATTCTTTTTATACTCTTGACTTTTTACTTATTTAAGATATTATATTCGTCATCAATACCAAAGTTTTTTTGAGATTGATTCTAAAAAATTATTTCTAAGAAACTTAGTTTTTTGTATTAAGTTAGGTTTTTCCAATTTCTTCTTGAATCAAACTTAACAAGTGCCCCATCACCTTTTACCATACCTATATCTCTTGATATTGCTCTGATATTGAATTTCGACTTTTTGAACGATTCCATAAATATCATTATTTGGAAGTCTTTGATTTTCACAAGATTTGTTAAGAAATCTTTTAATAGAATCATAACGAGTCAAGTCAGTAGCTTGCTCTATAAATCTTTCAGCAACATCAATTGATATTTTAGAATAAAGTGTATTAATATGCTCTGGAATAAGAAAATGGCTTTCTATGTCAACACCGTTTGTATAAAAGAAATAGTACTTATTAGATTCACATCTTGTTTTTAACTTTGTAATTTCTTCATGCGTTAAATAATCACTATCACGATGAATTATCACAGTAGACCAGGTCTTTGCTCTATAAGATAATTTGCTAAAATAAATGCAGCATTTATCTGATTACACCCATTATAAGAAATGAATTTTGTCTCGTGAAGATTAAATCCATTTGCTTGAAAATATTTTATGAGTGTTTGACTTTTTTCATCTTCAGTTAATACATAGCATTTATTCTTTTCAGAAAGTTCGTCGATTTTTGTTTTAAGAGACTCTATTTCATTTTGATGTTTAATTATTTTTGTAAGATATGGGGTTATTATTGGTAGGACACCCATTTTATCATGCAAATCTTCTAAGTTCGATTGGTTGATTTTTTTAATGAAAGAACATCCTTCAATATTTTGTTCAACATAATACATGTTGACACCATCGTTATCATTTACATCAAGAGAATAAAATGCAGGAGAATGAGTTGTTAAAAATATTTGGATATCCTTTGAATATTCCTTTAAGGAACTTGCTAAATCATATGCATAATTTAATTCCAAATTATTTTCGGGTTCCTCAAAACCCCAAATCGTATCAGATTTAACATAACCCGGAATTGAAATATTTTTTTCCTCATCAGACATATATTTTAAGATAACTGGTATATGTCGTATTTTTATTCCATCTCCTCTTTGTTTTAGGTGAAATGTATTTTCACCAACTTTTGAACCAAAATCCAAGTTGGAGAACAATTGCTTAAAATCAGAGGGAACTTGAATCGTATTTGGAATTCCTATTCTATCGTTAAGTTCACTAGTAATATGATAAGTAATATTCTGAATACCAGAGATAAAACTTTGACCTTGAAGAGCCAATTCTTTTGAATGAGATTCAAAAACATCATGTAGACCACCCATTAAAGACAAAAAATAATTTGCTCCCTTTATTGCGGGGACATAACGATATTTAAGTTTATCAAGCCATTTATAAATATTGTTTTGTGGAAATATTTTAGAACCATCATTTACAAAATTTCTCTCATCAATAATGGAACCATCTCTTTTCCATTTTTTTGTCCATCTTAATAGTCGTGCATTTTGGAAACGTTCTTTAGGTGGAGATATAATAAAATCAATTCGTATCTCTCTTCGCGTACCAGTACCAGTATTTGCATAATAACAGTAATCCTCTTCAAATCGAAATGATTGACCTAAGTCTGTTTCATTATTAAAAAACAATTTAAGGCACGAAGTACGTTAGATTTTCCTGATCATTTTTTCCTACAAATATGTTAAGGTGTGTTGGATTGAAATCAGTTGTTAAACTTTTAATGGATCGAAATTTCCGAATTTCAATAGTTTTAATTATTTCCATATATAGTACTTTCCCTTAAGAATATAATGGCGTTATAAATATCTTGCCGCGGCAAACAAGTTATTTATTAAATAGTAAATTGTAAATTTACTGAGAGCAGTTTTTAATTTGTCTTTAGCAATAATAGTTTTTTGATTATTTAATTTACTTTGAATGTTGAACAACAATTTAAAATGAACTTTCTATTTTAAATTGTACAATATATGCCGAACTGCTCAATAGTCGGGTAGACTTACTTGCTAGGCAATTTTATTTAATTAATAACATTTTATTCGAAATTCTGGATTTATTATTAGAAAATACATAGTAATAAATACCGCTACTCAATTTACTACCATCAAATTTTATTTTATAACTTCCTTCATTTTTATATCCGTTAATTAATGTTGCTATTTTATGCCCAAGTAAATCATACACCGATATATCCACAAATCCTTTTTCAGATAAATGATAAACTATATTAGTTGTGGGGTTGAATGGATTAGGATAATTTTGCGAAATATTATAGTCAGAATTTATTGCTTGATGAATATTATTTTTTACAGTCACAAGGGTTCCATACATCAATATTATTTATTTTCAAAATTTAAAAAATAACTTTGTCCAGTAGCTACAAAGTCAAAAGAAGAATTATGAAGATCAGTTAATCCAATATTTTTAGCAAGTTTTCTGTTTGTATAACATCCAAAACTAATGACACATTCTAAATATGGTCTTATGTCAAACGAATGACCAAAAGTTCTTCAAAATAAATTTCTTCTACTCTTTCACAACTTAAGCTATCCCAATATGACAGAACTAGACTATCTTCTCTATTTTCATTAGCTTCATTTTTAAAGGAGTAAATAAATCCGTTTGAGGAATCTATTCTTACAAATTTACTACGCAGTGTTTTAATACCTTTCTCAACAAAAATAAAGTATTTTTTTCCATTTGTTAAAAGAGTATCACCGACAATTTCTCTTGAAGCATACCAAACAGAATCGTTTCCCCATTCATCAATTGCTGATGCCTCATATTGCCAATAATTGCCGACGTGTAAAGGATAATATTTTAATGATTCATCCAGGAATTCATTTTGTGGTAATATTAATTTTGTCAAAAAAAGGTAAATGAAGAATATTAATCTTTTCGTTTTGTCACCTAAGAATATTAAGAATTACCTAACTATAACTTATACTCTATCAGTTGATTAGTTTTGGTATAATATTTTTTTTGAATAAGCATAAAATTATACTTGAATATTTTATTGTAAATATTGAATTATTGCTAATCAATCACTTACATAGCTTCGCCATTAAACTTACATTTATTTTTATCTTATTATACTAACTTAAATTATATGAATCAATATAAGAGATTTTTTCCTATTTGTAAATAAGTACAAATACGTACTGTAAGTATAAATACTTACAGATTCGGAATTTTATTCGTTGACTAAAAAAACGATATTTTAAAAATATTTACAATATTCTGGAATATTAGTTGCGTAATATCATTTAACAAAAACATTTATGCTTAACAATTTAGTTTCGTTATATTATTTTATCATATTAAGCATAAAATTATAAAAGCTGAACTTCTTATTTATTGTCGCAAAAAGTTAATTAGAATGCATTATTAAATTATCAATGCTGGCAAGGTTTTCATGCAAAACTTGAGTTTTAACTAAGATATAGATGATAGGGAAGCGGTGTAGTAATATTTGATAAATGTTAAATTAACATTGTTGAATAAATTAAATGAATAACTTTAGCTTTTTTATTTTTATTGGCTGTACAAAGGTTAGGAGTTCGATCCTCCATAACTCCACTTTATCCTTATACCAATTCTGTTTCTAAAATATCTTTTACGCTAATCGATTTTGTTTCCTCAATATTTTCTTGTCTTTCAAATTGAATAAAATTATTGAATTGAGTTAAAGTATTTTTTATATCATTTAAAAATTTGTTTTGAAGTTCGTTTAATTTGGGTGGATCTAAAATAAATTGATTCTTCTTGAAATATTTCTTTTGGCTGAACTGAAAATTTGTACCTTCAAAATTAAAATGTATTGGACTGGTTTTTGCGTAATCTTCCCGAAATTCTTTCAATTTGTTTTTTTCTTCGGAGCTCATTTCAATACAATATTTAAATTCATAAGTTATTCCTTCACTATCTTTAATTGTTTTTTTTGACAAATTGCAGTTTGAATTTTCGAACATTTTTCCCTCAAAAATATTTGATTACTTTTATTGGTAATTATCGAATTATCAAATAAATAATTTAAAGTTCAGTTGAATAATGGGAATTTTTGGTAACTATAAATTTTAGTATTTGGTCTTAACAATCGCGGATATTTGAGTTATACTTTCCTGAAGTTTTGAAAGCTCTCTTTCCAATTTATCGATTTTGAAAGATTCCATAGATTCAGAACCGCTTAGAAGCCAATTTACATCGCAGCCGTGTTTAAGCAGTTTTAACAGTATTTTTGAGCCGGGTTCACGTTTTCCGCTAATGTATTGGTGCAATTGCTGTGGGGATATTTCCATTACTTCGGCTAATTTTTTTAAGGTGCCGTATCTTTTTTTGGCGAATAATCTAATCCTTCCGCCAATTCCCATTCTTAATTTTTCATCAGCGAAAAGATCAAAATTAGTTTCGCCGAATCCATTGAATATTTCGATTTCATCCTCATTGTTTTCAATAATATCTTTGATCATTTTATAAAGATGATTGTCAATTTTGGAACTTTCATTTACGAGATAGGAGAGAGTCTGCGGTTTTAATCCAAGTTTTTTAGCAAGCCAATTCTGCTTAATTCCATGAGATTGGATCAAATACCTTATTTCTTCTTGAGGTGTCAATTATTTTCGATTTTTTATTGCTTATAATATCATAAAAAAAGATCAAAAATTAAAGATTATTCAATAAAAGAAAAATAAAAACGCAGAGGTAAATCTGCGTCTTTAATAAAAATTAAATTCTAAACTACGGTAAAAGTATTGCGCACGCAATTACTGTTGTCCATAATCCGTCTTTATTGCCTTCAGCAGATTGAGTAATATTCGATGTATTTACAATTTGACCTGACATTTTAAATACTTGTTCTCTTTCGTTCCAAGCGGTATCGGGATTAAAATCAATTCCAAGCGTTGTAGCAAGCATAGATGCCGCAAGATCTTCGGCATAATCTCCGGATTTTTTTGCTGACTCTCCGAACGGATGGTGTTCCGATAAATAACCATACATTGAAGAATCTGCTGGAATTGCGATTCCTAAAGAAGCGGCAATTAATCTGTTGGGTTCATTTGTAGCATTTCTTGCCATTACAGCGTGTATAATTTGTCCGGGGCTTAATTTTCTAACTCCGTTTTTAATTGTAACTTTTTTAACTCCTACCGGATAAATACTGCTAACTGTAACGATGTTATATTTTTCAATATGTGCGTTACGTAAAGCGAGCTCAAAAGACGCTAAGTATTCTTTATGAACTCCAACTCCTTTTGTAAAAAATATTTCTTTAGGTACGTACAATTTTTACTCCATTTTTTAATATTGACGTGCAAAAATTAAAAAAAATCTAACTTATATAATATTCATTTTTTTAGATTATAAAATTTTTTTCAAATTTTGATAATATTGAAAATTTCAAGAAAGTGGATTTATTTAAGTAAAGTTTAATTTATTGGAATTTAATCTTCTGTAAAATTAAATCTGCAATGTGATATGGAGATTCATTTTTTTGTATTAAAGAATCTAATAATTCAATTGTTTCTGTGTCATTCCAAATTTTTGAGGATATGCTGTTTTCGGTAATGTCTTTAATTCTATCAATTAAGTTTACAATTCTCTTTTTTTTCAGCTTATCAAATTTCATTAAATAGTTTTTGTGATTTTCTATTTCCGTAAATATTTCATTTATGCCGACAGATTGTGTCGCAATGCATTTTAAAATTTTTGGAAGATAAGAAAATTCATTATGATCTTTCAAATTCAATATGGTTTGCAAAGAATTTACCGCATTTTCCGAACCGGGTCTGTCACATTTGTTCATTACAAAAATATCGGCAATTTCCATTAACCCTGCTTTCATGGCCTGAACCGAATCTCCGGATTCCGGAACAAGTACAACCAATGTAGTATCGGCGGCTTTGGCAATGTCAAGTTCCGATTGTCCGACACCAACAGTTTCGAAAATTATATAGTCGAATTTTGCGCAGTCTAAAACATCCGCGGCATCAACGGCTTTTTTATTTAATCCGCCAAGACTACCTCGTGTTGCCATGCTTCTTATAAAAACTTTGGAATTGATGCCGGTTTCGTTCATTCTTATTCTATCGCCCAAAACCGCTCCGCCCGTAAATGGACTTGTCGGATCAACCGCAATAATTCCTACGGATTTGTTTTCATTTAAAATTTTCTTAATAATTTCATTTGTTACAGTTGATTTTCCGGCTCCCGGTGGACCTGTAATTCCAATTTTATAAGAGTCTCCAATAAATGAATGAATTTCTTTCAGAAATATTTCCGCGTTTGGATTTTCATTTTCAATCAATGAAATTGCCTTGGAAATTGCCCGCTTATTTCGCTTTGCTATTTCCGATATAAGATTATCAAATTTTATCATTTAACCGAGAAATATAAATTATTATTTTTTATGTATTCCAAGACGCATTTTGGAAGAAAATAATCTACGGTAGATTTTTGCGAAATTCTCTTTCTAATATCTGTGGAAGAAATTTCTATAGTTGGTGTATCAATAAATTCGGCTTCGCCAAAAAATTTATGACTACTTTTAATTTCTTTATTATAAACTCTTTTTAGTACAACAAGTTTTGCAATTTTAATTATCTCTTCCGCTTTATACCAAGTATCAAATGTCACCAAATTATCAAAACCGATTATTAATTCTATATTTTCAAACGTTTTAGAAAATTCCAAAAGCGTATTGTAAGAATAAGAAATTTCGTCACGATTTATCTCAAAATCCGAAACTTCAAAATTTGGATTTGATTCAACCGCGAGTTTGGTCATTTCCAATCTGTGCAAAGGATCGGAATAATTATAATTCATTTTATGCGGAGAGATATAACTCGGTACAAAAATAATTTTCGATAAATTTCTTTTTTCAAGAACCATTTGCGCCGTTATTAAATGACCAAAATGAATAGGGTCGAATGTTCCGCCAAAAATTCCAACAGTTTCCAATATTTTATCCCAATTGTTTTTCAGCTAAAAATAATTCCAAAATTTTCTTTCTGTAAAGTTCTATATCCGCAATATAATTTTCTCTTAAATCGCCGTTTGTATTTTTTACTTGAAATTTTCTGAAAGCAAGCTTTGCCGAAAGATTCTTTAACAGTTTGTTGCTGCTTCTTTCATCAAAAACATTTAAATACTTTGATGAAAAATTTAATTCTTTAAGTACGGGCAAATTAAGAATCTCGGATTCCTCTGCGAGTTCTTCCTTTATTAATTTTCGTTCTGAATTTATCGATTGCTTAAATAATATCAAAAAAATAATAATTAAAAAAATCATGAATAATATTCCAAAACCAAAAGTAAATTGAAACGTTACTGAAAAATTCCATATAAAATGAAAGAACATTGCGAGCGATAATCCGATAAATGGATAAATATTCTTAATTCTTGAGTTAGTAAATTTCCATTTTGCCAAAAAAGCGCCGAAAGTTGCGGTAGCAATTCCATGCATAACCGCAGAAAATACGGATCTGATAAAAACCATTGAAGCCCATTGAAAAACATTTTCGTTAAAGTTTAAGAAATACATTAGATTTTCAGTCATACCAAAACCCAACCCGATTGCTCCGCCGTAAACTAATCCATCCGTAATATTATCGAAATTTTTCTTTTTTACGGTAAATAGTAAATAAATTCCTTTTGTGGATTCTTCAATCAAAGGCGCTATAAAAACGGCACCGATAAACGTAAGTTGATTTTCATTTGTTATGAAAATTTGAAAAATCTGCTGAACCGATAATGAAAAAATTATTCCCAATAAAATTGCGCCGAAAGCTCCCCAAACAAAATATCGTAAAATGCTAAAAAACGATTCTCGTTCGTTTTTATCCAATCTCCAAAGGAAAATCAGATAAAGAAACATTGGAATTGACGCCGCTAAAAATGATGCGAATAATGTCATATTATTTTAATTTCATCCAAGTTATAATTTCCTTTAAATTCGGTTTCTTGCTGAAATTTAAAACTCCAACTCTAAATAATTTGGAAGAAAAAACAATTACCAAATAAATGCTGAAAATTAAAACGAGAACAACGGAAACAATTTCCTCTATTTTAGGATTTGCAGTATTCAGTCTTAGAAGCATTACTGGCGAGGAAGTTAAAGGGAAATAAGACAATATTAATGACAAAATTGAATTTGGCGCTCTTATTATTTCAACTGCCAATAATATTGGGAAAACCAAAAATATACTCAAATAACCCGTTAACTGCTGAGCTTCGTGATCAAGTGAAACAATAGAACCTATACCGATAAAAATTGCGGAATATAATATGTATCCTAAAACAAAAAATAAAAATTGGTAACCCAAATTATTTATTGAATTGAAATTTAAAACATTAGAACTATGTAAAATAATTCCAATTAGCATCCAAACTGCAAATTGGAAAAAACCGAAAAAACTTAATCCCAAAACTTTGCCGAATAGTAAATCTTTTGTTTTGCAGCTTGAAAGAATCAGTTCTATAATTCTGTTTGATTTTTCCAAAACCAAACTTCTAACAAACATACCGCCGGAAAACAATATCATTGTAACGAGAAGAATTATAAATAAATAGGAATTAATAAATTTTCTGAATATCTCTTCTTCGCTGTTCGCGTTTATATAGCTTTTTTGAATAGTTGGAATCTGAGAAATTATCAAATTAATTTTTCCTTCTTCCAAATTAAGATTCGAACCATCGACTTTCAACAAAGTCTTTATAAACGAATTTTCGATTAAATTGATTTTTTCCTGATTGAATAAATCGTTAGTCCTAAATGTTAATTTTAATCCGTCGTTTTTTTCAATAATAACATAACCTATTATAAAGTTACTCAAAACTTTTTCGTCGGCGTTTTTAAGAATTTCGGATTTATTATTAGAAGCTTTGTTTAATTCAAATGCGAAAAAAGCAGGTTGGTAGTTGGACAAATCATTTTTCATCAATTCATCGGAAAATACCTTTTCATAATTATTTGTAAAATCCAAAATTCCTATTGGCAGTGGAAAATCATTTCCTTTGCTAACAAGCAAAGAGGGAAGCAGACTGAAAATAATTATAATAACGGGCATAATAAAAAGTGAAAGAAAAAAACTTTTTCTTTTAATTTTTTCAAAAAATTCCCACTTGGCAATTGTAATAAATTTTGTCAATTTTAATTCCCTCCAACATTGGACATAAAAAGCTGGTGAAGTGAAGGGATTATTTTTTTTAAATTCAACAATTGAATTTTCATTTACTATAGTTTTTAAAAAGTTATCGGCGTCATTATTTTTTATTAAAATTTTGACTTTATTGTAATAAGATTCCAAAATTTCAATATTAGTTAAACTATTAATAGACTCAAAATTCAAAGAATTATAAGTTATTTCATAAACATTTTGGTTAGATGAATTAAGAACGGAATTTAAATCGCCCTTTAAAACTTCTTTCCCTTTATTAATAAGAATAAAATCGTTACATAATTTTTCCGCCAAATCCATTTGATGAGTCGACAGAATAATAAATTTATCGTTTTTTATTTCATTTATTATTTCAGTAAAAATTGATTGATTAAGCGGATCAAAACCGGAAAACGGTTCATCTAAAATTAAAATTTTCGGATTATGCTGAATTGCCGCAATGAACTGGATTTTTTGCTGATTGCCTTTAGAAAGTTCTTCAAGATGAGCATTTTTAACTTCAAGTAAATTTAATCTTTCAAGCCAGTAGCTTATTACCTTTTTAGCGTCAAAATTGGAAACTCCTTTAAGATTTGCCAAATATGTCAAAATATTTGCTACAGAGCTTTTTGGATATAATCCGCGTTCTTCGGGTAAATAACCGGTAATATTTAAAAAATCTTGATCTAATTTTTTACCGTTAAAAAGAATTTCACCTTTTTCAGGAATTAAAATATTTAAAATCATTCTAATTGTTGTTGTTTTTCCGGCGCCGTTCGGACCAATCAAACCAAAGATTCTGTTGATTTTTACGTCAAAAGAAACATTATCAACAACTAATTTAGAGCGAAAATGTTTAGAAATATTCTTAATTTCGAGCATAAAAGTTAAATTATTGAAGTAAAATGTTATAAAAAAATCCTAAATTATGAAGATTTCATATCTTGCTTATCAAAAATACACTTTATATATTTTAAAACTATATTTTTTTGAAATTGTATGATAATAAAAATCACCAATTATCCAGTCGGCGTTCACAAAGTAGAATTCGAAAAATCGGTAAGTGAACTCAAACTTGGTGAACCGTTCGTTGATAAATTGAATTTGGACTGCACTATGGATAAATCAGTGCATCAAATTATTTTGAATTGTAATTTAAGTATTTTTGCGCAATTTAATTGCGATAGATGCAATTCAGAATATAAAACCCAGTTAAAATCAATTTTTTCTTTGGTTTATTTATTTGAGAAAAAAGAATTAACTGATAATGCGAATGTTTATTTTATTTCCGCAAAAGAAGATAAAATAGATATAACTAATGATGTGATTGATTATGCGAATCTAACTATTCCTCTAAAAAAATTGTGTTCAGAGGATTGTAAAGGTTTATGTTATAGATGCGGAACAAATTTAAACACTGGAAGCTGTAATTGTAAAATTGAAAAAACGGAACCCGAATGGGAACCGCTGCTGAAATTAAAAGATAAATTAAATTAAGAGGTTAATAAAAAATGCCGCACCCGAAAAGAAAACTATCGAAAAGTAGAAGGGATAAAAGAAGAACACATTATAAAGCTACCGCTTCTTCCTTAAGTACCTGCTCAAATTGTGGTGAAATTAAACTAAGTCACCGTGCTTGCCCAAGCTGTGGTTATTATGCTGGTCGTTCTTTATTTGTGCCAGAATCATAATTAAAAATGTCAGAAAATAATAAGTGCAAAATAATTGTTGATGCAATGGGGGGTGATTTTACTCCCCAAAATCCGGTTATTGGTGCTATTGAGGCAATTCGGCAAAATCCTAACATTGATGTTTATCTTATTGGAATTACGTCTGAAATTGAAAAAGTGCTGAAGGAGAAAAATCTAACTTTTAATCCTTCAAAAATTATTCATACAAATGAAGTAATTACGATGCACGATACTCCGACTATCGCGCTGAAACAGAAAAAAGATTCATCAATTGTAAAAGGCGCTGAATTGGTGAGAGATAAATTTGCTCACGCATTTGTTAGCGCCGGAAATACCGGGGCGATGATGGCGGCTTCAACGCTTATTATTGGCAGAATTAAAGGCTTTGGAAGACCGACGATAGGAGCTCAATTTCCTACGATTGATAAAAAAGTTTGTACGGTTTATGATGTTGGCGCAAGCGTTGACAGCAAACCAAATCATTTACTCGAATACGCGATAATGGGAACTATTTACGCAAAAGAAATTGACGGTATAAAAAATCCATCAATAGGGCTGTTAAATGTTGGGGAAGAAGAATCCAAAGGAAATTCTGTTACATTTGAGGCTTTTGAAATGCTCAAAAAATCAAAGTTGAATTTCATTGGTAATGTTGAGGGCAGAGATATTTTAAAAGGTAAAGCTGATATTATTGTTGTCGATGGATTTATCGGAAATATATTATTGAAGTTTGGCGAAAGTTTTATTTCCTTTTTAAAGATAAGAGTAAAGAAATATGCCGAAAATTCTTTTGCAAATAAAATTAAAGCATTAATTACTAAAAACGTATTTAAAGCTTCCTTAAAAGATATGGATTATGAAAACCATGGCGGAGTTCCGTTATTAGGTGTTGACGGAATCAGTATTATTGGTCATGGATCAAGTTCTCCTACGGCAATAAAAAATATGATTTTAAAAGCTAACGAAATGTTTGAAAAAGATTTATTAAATAAATTAAAGGAGGGCAAGGAAATTTATGGAAACCTCTAAAAGAAAAAAACTATTTAACGCGAATATTACAGCGGTAGGCATGTATTTGCCCGAAAGAATTTTAGATAACCATTACTTTGAAAAGATTGTTGAAACTAGTGATGAATGGATTGTTTCAAGAACCGGTATTAAGGAAAGAAGAAAAGAAGAGAACGGCGCTACAAGCGACATGGCGGCAAGAGCGGCTATGGATCTGTTAAATTCTAAGAAATTATCGCCTGAAGAAATAGATGTAATAATTGTTGCAACTGTTACACCGGATATGTTTTTTCCTGCAACAGCTTGTTTGGTTCAAGATAAAATCGGCGCTAAAAATGCGTGGGGATTTGACCTTTCAGCTGCATGCTCAGGATTTTTATTCGCTCTTCAAACCGGTGCCGGATTAATTGAAGGCGGGACGTATAAAAAAGTTTTGGTAATTGGCGCTGATAAAATGAGTACGATTATTAATTATAAAGATAGAAATACGTGTCTTTTATTTGGTGATGGCGCTTCGGCCGTATTATTGGAACCTTCAGAAGATTTAAATTACGGAGTTAAAGATTCAATATTGCATTGCGATGGAGCAGGCTCAGAATATTTATATATGAAAGGCGGAGGTAGTTTAAATCCTCCGACTCACGAAACAGTAGATTTAGGATATCATACTTTATATCAAGACGGAAAAACAGTTTTTAAAGAAGCAGTTAAAGGAATGGCTGATATTTCTGCTGAAATTATGGAAAAAAATAATCTTTCATCTGATGACATTTCATATTTGGTTCCGCATCAAGCAAATTTAAGAATTATTGACGCGACCGCAAATAGAATGGGAATTCCAAAAGAAAAAGCCATGGTGAACATTCACAAATTCGGAAATACGACAGCCGCAACAATTCCACTTTGTTTAACAGAATATTACCGCGAAGGAAAATTGAAAAAAGGCGATAATTTAATTCTTGCCGCATTCGGCGCCGGCTTTACTTGGGGTTCAATTTATTTGACTTGGGGAATCGATTAATGAGTAAAAAGGCATTAATTTTTCCCGGTCAAGGTTCTCAATATGTTGGAATGGCAAAGGATATTTTTGAAAATTCCGTAAATGCAAAAGCATTTGTGGAATCTGCTGAAGAAGCAATTAAATTTAAAATTTCTGAAGTAATGTTTAACGGACCGGAAGAAGATTTAAAATTAACTAATATTACTCAACCGTCAATTTTTCTGCATAGTGTTTTATTGTTAAATGAAATTTCAAGTTTAAACTTTGACGCGGTTGCTGGACATTCGTTAGGTGAATATACGGCTCTTGTTGCTAATAAGTGTTTAAATAGCTTAGATGCATTTAAATTAGTTAGAAAAAGGGGAGAAGCCATGTTATCGGCAGGCTTAAAATCTCCAGGTACAATGGCGGCGGTAGTAGGATTGAATTCAGATAAATTAGTGGAAATTTGTAACTCCGCTTCAGAGGAAGGAATTGTTCAATGTGCTAATTTTAATTCGCCGGGACAAATTGTAATTTCAGGTTCAGTTTTAGGCGTTAAAAAGGCAATGGAATTATCTAAAAACGCCGGAGCAAAAATTGTTAAAGAACTTGTAGTAAGCGGTGCTTTTCATTCGCCGTTAATGGTATCTGCCGCATCCGAATTAGAAGAAAGTTTAAATAATACGGAATTTAGAAATACTGATATTCCGGTTTATTCCAATGTTACGGCAAAACCAACGTTGGAAAGTTCAGTTATTAAAAGGCAATTATTAGAACAGCTTTCTGCGCCTGTAAGGTGGGAAGAATCAATTGTTAATATGATTTCTGATGGAATCACCGATTTTATTGAGATTGGACCGGGAAAAGTTCTTCAAGGATTGGTAAAAAGAATAGATCCAAAAGTTTCAGTTGTTGGAATTGATAAATTTGATGATATAAATAAAATTTTATAAAATCATTTTTTTTTATAAATTATTACCACAAAAAAGTAACAAAATATGTCAGAAAATAAAATTGCAGTTATATCGGGCGGAACACGCGGAATTGGCAGGGCAATTTTAACTGCTTTTTCAGATAAAAATAATTTAGGTTTTCAAACAGATATAGCTTTTATTTATAATAGCAGCGAGGCTATTGCCAAACAAATTGAAGACCATTACAGGAATTTTGGAATCAGTGTAATCGGATATAAAGTTAATATATCATCTACCGAAGATTCTCAAAAAGTTATTGATGAAATAGTTAATAAATTTGGAAGAATAGATTTTCTTATTAATAATGCGGGAATAACAAAAGATAATTTATTGTTAAGAATGAGTGAAAAGGATTTTGACGACGTAATAAATATAAATTTAAAAAGTGTTTTTAATCTTACAAAAGCTGCTTTTAAACCAATGATGAAACAAAAATTCGGAAGAATTGTTAATATTAGTTCAATTGTTGGCTTAATAGGAAATGCCGGACAAGCAAATTACGCGGCTTCAAAAGCTGGAATTATTGGATTCACCAAATCAACGGCAAAAGAATTTGCCTCGAGGAATATCAATGTAAATGCGGTTACTCCAGGTTTTATAGAAACCGAAATGACCGCTGAACTTAATGAAAAGCAAAGAGAAACTTTGCTGCAAAATATTCCACTTAAAAGAATGGGCAAAGGCGAAGATGTTGCAAATTTAGTTAAATTTCTTTGCAGCGATAAAGCAGATTATATAACCGGGCAAGTAATTTCCGTTGACGGCGGAATGGTAATGTAACCACAATTTCAATTTCATAAATTAAAGGAGTATAATATGGATGTTGAAGCAAAAGTAAAAGAAATAATAATGGACAAATTAGGTGTTGAAGATTCTCAAATTACACCTGCAGCTTCTTTTACAAATGATTTAGGCGCAGATTCTTTAGATATAGTTGAGTTAGTTATGGGTTTCGAATCGGAATTTGATATTTCTATACCTGATGAAGACGCAGAAAAAATAACAACTGTTGGGGATGCGACAAAATATTTATCAGAGAAATTAGCAAAATAATTTCAAATCCTAATTAATTTTATTCCGCATTGGTCATTTTGATCAGTTGCGGAATTTGATTTTGTTTTAATAAACCTTATCCTTTTTATAACATTTGGATTTAATATGAATAAAAGACGAGTTGTAATTACCGGAATGGGAGCATTGACTCCAATTGGAAACAATTTAACTGAATTCTGGAATTCACTAATCACCGGTAAAGGCGGTGCTGCACTTATCACAAAATTTGACACTACTGAATTCGTAACAAAATTTGCGTGCGAATTGAAAAACTTTGATGCCGGCAACTTTATTGATATTAAAGCCCTTAAAAGGATGGATCCATTTACGCATTACGCATTGGCAACTGCAACAATGGCAATGGAAGATTCCGGAATTAATTTGGAAAAAGTAAACAAAGAAAGATTCGGCGTAATTTACGGTAGTGGAATTGGAGGAATGGATACTTGGGAAAACCAGCATACCAATTACATAAACGGCGGTCCGAAAAGAATTAGCCCGTTTTTTATTCCAATGATGATCTCTGATATCGCGGCAGGTCATATTTCGATTAAGTACGGATTAAAAGGTCCAAATTATGCGACAACTTCCGCATGCGCAACATCTTCACACGCAATTGCAGATGCATTTATTTTGGTTCAAAGAGGTTCTGCCGATTTGATGGTTTCGGGCGGATCAGAAGCCGCAATTACTCCAATGTCAATCGGAGGTTTTAATGCCGCACGAGCATTATCGACATGGAACGATAGAATTGAAGAAGCATCTAGACCGTTTGACAAAGATAGAAACGGATTTGTAATGGGCGAAGGTTCTGGGACAGTTATTCTTGAAGAATATGAACACGCTGTTAACCGCGGCGCAAAAATATATGGAGAAATTATTGGTGTTGGATTAACCGCTGACGCATTTCACGTTACAGCTCCTGCCGAAGAAGGCGAAGGCGCAAACAGATCAATGAGAGATGCAATTAATGATGCGGGAATCAGCAAAACTGATATAGATTATATAAACGCTCATGGAACTTCTACAGAATTGAATGATAAAAATGAAACTCAAGCAATAAAAAATTTATTCGGCGATCATGCTTATAAACTTGCTGTTAGTTCTACAAAATCAATGACCGGTCACTTGCTTGGAGCGGCTGGCGCAGTTGAAAGTATTGCCACTGTTTTAGCGCTTAAGGAAGGAATTATTCCTCCAACAATTAATTTGGATGAACCAAGTCCCGAATGTGATTTGAACTATACTCCAAAAATTGCGGTTAAGAAAGATATTAAATTTGCAATAAGCAATACTTTTGGTTTTGGCGGACATAACGCGTCGTTATTATTTAAAAATTTGAAGGTTAATGCTAAAGAAACTTTTCCGTCTTTTCAGTAAAAAGTATTGTCTAGTTCTGACAATTATGATTTGCTCAGAAAAGAGAAGATTATTCTAAAGATAAAAGAAATTACTGGACAAGTTCCAATAAAAGAAGAGTATTTTTTAAAAGCGTTTACTCACAGATCTTATCTTGAACTCGCAAAAGAAAATATAAAATCTAATGAAAGATTAGAATTTTTCGGAGATTCAATTCTTGGTAAAATTACCGCGGAATTTTTATTTCATTATTTCCCAGATGCCGACGAAGGTTTCCTAACCAAAACAAGAGCTCAAATCGTAAACAAAAATTCCCTCGAATTAATTGGCTTTAATCTTAATTTGCATGATTTAATTTTTATCAATGAAAAATATTTATCAAAAGATAAAAAGAAAATCGGCAATATTGTTGCGGATTGTTTAGAAGCATTAATTGGAGCCGTTTATTTAGAATTTGGCGAAGTTACAACAAAAAAATTTGTAGATAACTTCATAATTATTCCGCAAATAAAAAATGACGATATTAAAGACGATAAAAATTACAAAGGTAAATTATTAGAATTTGCACACGCAATGAAATTGAATCAGCCAACTTATACAATAGTTGAGCAATTAGGACCACAGCATAATAAGATATATAAAATAAGAGTCGATGTTGAAAAGGATATATTTGGAATTGGAACCGGACCAAACAAAAAAACTGCGGAACAAGAAGCTGCCAAGCACGCGCTTGATTTAATAAATAGTTTAAAACCTAATGATATTCTTAATTAATTTAATAATATATTCGATTTGTTAAGACATTTCCTTAAATTTCTTTACTAAAATCTTTTCCATATAACACGAGTAAAATTTATGAAAGTATTTCAACATTATGATCGATTTGTTAATCGACATATTGCACATTCCGAAAATGAAATTTCTGAAATGCTGCAGACTATTGGAATTAAATCAATTAATGAATTAATTGAAAAAACTGTTCCTAATTCAATAAGATTAAATTACTTACCAAAACTTGATGAACCAATTAGTGAAAATGAGCTTCTTTACGAAATGCAAAAACTTGGAGAGAAAAACAAAGTATTTAAAAGCTACATTGGACGCGGTTATTATGGTACGCTAACACCTTCGGTAATAAAAAGAAATATTTTGGAAAATCCGGGCTGGTATACGCAGTATACACCTTACCAAGCAGAGATTTCACAAGGCAGATTGGAAGCTTTGCTGAATTTTCAGACCATGGTTGAAGAGCTTACGGCAATGCCGATAGCAAATGCTTCACTGTTAGACGAAGGAACTTCTGCCGCCGAAGCAATGAATATGCTTTTCAATTTAAGAAAAGGAAACAGAAAGAATGCGGATACATTATTTGTCTCCGATAAAGTATTTGTTCAAACAATCGATGTATTAAAGACAAGAGCAATTCCACTTGGTATTAAAATTAGAGTTGATGATATAAAAAATTTCAAATTTGAAGAAAACATATTTGCCGTTTTAGTTCAATATCCGAATGAAGACGGAAGCGTAATCGATTATACGCAGTTATTTTCCGAAGCAAAGGAAAAAGGAATTTATAAAATAGTCGCAGCTGATCTTTTAAGTTTATCATTGCTGAAACCTCCGGGTGAATTTGGCGCTGATGTTGTTGTTGGCTCAACACAAAGATTTGGAATTCCAATGGGATTCGGCGGACCTCATGCGGCTTATTTTGCAACCAATGAAGAATTTAAACGTTCCATTCCTGGAAGAATTATCGGAGTTTCAATTGATTCTAAAGGCAACCGAGCTTTGCGTATGGCTTTGCAGACACGTGAACAGCATATTAAAAGAGAACGCGCTACAAGTAATATTTGTACAGCTCAAGTTCTTTTGGCAATAATGGCCGGAATGTACGCCGTTTATCATGGTAAAAATGGAATACAAAAAATTTCCGAACAAATAAATGGATTGGCTAAGTTTTTATATGCCGGATTAAAATCAATGGGAATTGAAATTGTTTCGGAATATTTCTTTGATACAATTACTTTTGTGCTGAAACCAAATGAATATAATACTTTAAAAGAATTAATGCTTGAAAATGAGATTAACCTTTATTGGAATGAAAATAATCATGTCAGCGTTTCAATTGGTGAAGATTGTACTGTTGATGACTTGACCAAGTTATTGACATTGATTTCTTCTTCTGTAAACAAATCATTTGAAACGAATAATAAACAATTTGCAAGCATTCCTCAGCAGTTACAAAGAACGACTGATTATCTAAAACAACAGGTATTTGAAAAATATCATTCAGAATCAGAAATGATGAGATACATTAAAAGTTTGGAAAAGAAAGATCTTTCCTTAACTTCTTCAATGATACCATTAGGTTCATGCA
Source organism: Ignavibacteriota bacterium (assembly GCA_016713565.1). NCBI lineage: Bacteria > Pseudomonadati > Ignavibacteriota > Ignavibacteriota bacterium. Next base: position 159,157 of record JADJOX010000006.1, on the reverse strand, counting down.
CTATGAAATTAAATGCGGCAACAGAATTATACTCACTTTCAAACTCTCATTTTGCCAATATTCATCCGTTTGCTCCTAAAGATCAGGTTGAAGGTTATTTGCTTATGATTGAAAAATTGCAAAATCAAATTGCAGAATTGACCGGATTGCCAGGAGTTTCATTACAGCCTAATTCAGGTGCTCAGGGAGAATATACCGGACTTTTGGTAATTAAAGCATTTCATGATGACAAAGGTGATTTTCATAAAAAAGTTATGTTAATTCCTTCTTCCGCGCATGGTACAAATCCTGCAAGCGCTGTTTTAGCAGGAAATAAAGTTGTAATCGTAAAGTGCGACGAAAAAGGAAACATTGATTTGGATGATCTGAAAATTAAAGCAGAACAAAATAAAAATGAGTTAGCCGGCTTAATGGTAACTTATCCTTCAACACACGGAGTTTTTGAAGAAAATATTATTGATATAACAAATGTTATTCACGAAAACGGCGGTCTCGTTTATATGGACGGCGCAAATTTAAATGCGCAGCTTTGCTTAACTAATCCCGCAAAAATTGGCGCTGATGTTTGTCATTTAAATCTTCACAAAACTTTTGCTATTCCGCATGGAGGCGGCGGTCCTGGTGTTGGACCAATTGCTGTTTCCGAGGAATTGAAAAAATATTTACCTGGTCATTCTGTTGTAAATCTTAATTACGAAAAACCAATTCATGCCGTTGCTTCAGCTCCGTACGGCAGTGCGAGCGTTTTAACAATATCTTATGCTTACATAAGAATGATGGGAGCAGAAGGATTAAAAAGAGCGACGGAAATTGCGATACTTAACGCAAACTATATTAAAGAAAAATTGAGTAAATACTGTAAGACTTTGTATAAAGGCGGAAAAGGATTTGTCGCTCATGAAATGATTTTGGATACAAGAGAGTTTAAAGTTAGAGCAAACGTTGAAGTTGAAGATATTGCAAAAAGATTAATGGATTACGGTTATCATGCTCCGACTGTTTCATTTCCGGTTGCCGGAACATTAATGATCGAACCTACTGAAAGTGAATCAAAATATGAACTTGATAAATTCTGTAACGCGATGGAAATAATATTTAGTGAAATTCAAGAAATTGAAAAAGGTGAATATTCAAAAGAAGATAACGTATTAAAAAATGCGCCGCATACTTTGAACGATGTAATTTCCGAATGGAATCATTCTTATTCTATTCAAAAAGCTGTAGCGCCAGTAGATTGGGTTGCGAAGAATAAATTTTGGCCGACAGTTAACAGAGTAGATAATGCTTACGGCGATAGAAATCTTGTTTGCAGTTGTGAACCAATTGAGTCATATAAATAATTAGGAAATAATGAAAGATACTTGTGAAATTTTAAAAAATTCAAAAACAATTGCAGTTGTTGGAATTTCAAGTAATCCATCAAAGACAAGCCGTTATATTGCCGAGTATTTAGTTCAAAATGGTTATGATGTTGTTGGTGTGAACCCTAACAAAAATTTTATTGATGCTGACGGAATCAAAGTCTACAATTCGTTAAAAGACATTCCGCATAAAATTGATATTGTTGATGTGTTCAGAAAATCTGAAGATATTCCGCAAATTATTGAAGAGATAAATGAAATTAATCCGAAAGTATTATGGCTTCAATTGGGTATTAGAAACGATAAGGCAGTAAAAAGTTCTATTGAAAAAGGAATTACCGTGATTCAAGATTCTTGTATAAAAATTGAACACTCATATTGCTTTTAAATTGAAAGTATTTAATTTGACACGATTTTTTTTAATTTTCATAGTAATTTCGTTTTCCAATATTTTAGGTCAAAATACGCCGACTGAAAATACTAAGGAAACTTTAATACAAATTGATTCAATTAGAATTTCCGGAAATGAAATAACAGAAGAAGAAATAATTTTACGTGAATTGGATTTTAAAGCCGGTCAAAAAGTTACAAATTCGCAGTTAGAATTTAATAAAGAAAGAATTTTCAGTTTAGGACTTTTCAACAAAGTTGAATTAAATGTACTTGAGGAAAAAGAATTACAGATTTTAGAAATAGAAGTTTTTGAAAGCTGGTATATTTATCCTTTGCCTTATTTAACTATCCGCGACAATAGAATTTCAAGAGCGTCTTATGGTTTAATGCTCATTTACAAAAATTTTAGAGGAAGAAATGAAACATTAACTGGGTTGGCTACATTTGGATACAATCCTAGTTATTCACTTTCTTATTTTAATCCTGTATTAATTTCCGGCGAAAATTTAACTTTTGGAATGAGTTTCGGCTATACAAGTATTTTGAACAGAACATTAATTTCAAAAAATCTTGCCGGTAAGAATTTTGAATTTGATTACTTATATTCGAATTTAACTTTAGGATACAGATTAAATCTTTTTAATTATTTATCGCTGTCGCCTTCGTTCGAATATTTTGAACTGCCGCCTTCGGTTTCGAGTGTTTCAGCATCAAAAACAAATATTGACAGAGTTTATTCGGCAATATTGCGTTATGAATTTGACAACAGAAATCTTAAGCAATTTTCAGATGACGGAATATTTGCCACAACAAGTTTCGCAAAAAAGGGATTTGGAATCAATAATGTAAATTTCAATATTCTTTCCGTTGATTTCAGAGAATATAGAAAATTATTCGGCGATCTTGCGGCAAAGTGGCGAGGATTTTACAGACATACTTTCGGTAAAAATGTTCCTTTTTATGAACTTTCTGTTTTAGGAGATTTCGAATTTATACGGGGACATAAATATGATAGACGAGAAGGGAATAATTATATTCTTGGATCGGCTGAGGTAAATTATCCAATAATAAAATCATGGGATCTGTCCTTATCTGTTCCTTATTTACCTACAAGATTAACCTCTGCAAGAATTGGAATTTATACAAATATATTTTTTGATACCGGCACGACTTATAATAACGGCGAGCCGCTTATCCTTAAGAACTTTGATTCAGGTTGGGGATTTGGCGTAACAATGTTGGTTTTGCCTTATAATGCGTTTAGATTCGAGTATTCTTTCAATGAATATGGTAAAGGTGAATTTATATTGGAATCTGGATTTTCATTTTAATAATTTTTTATCATGAATGAATTGAGCTTTATAGTAAAATCAGGCGGGATAGGTTTAATTTCCGGAATCGCTGTCGGGTTTATTTCAAAGAAAGTCTCTAAGATTTTAGTTTTTTTTATTGCCGCAGCTTTTATATTAATACAAGTCGCAGTTTACAATGGTTATTTTCAATTCGATTGGATTTCGTGGGGACATAAAGCGATCAACTATGTTAAAGACGCTGAAATTCCGACAAGTTCAATAGAAAACTTGATTTATAGAAACGTTCCTTTTGCTGTCGGCTCAGTACTTGGATTTATTTTCGGATTTAAGAAGGGATGATTAATATGACCTTTTCAGATACTGAATTTTATTATTCGTCTTTTCAAATTAATTCGAATGAACAAATAAAAATTATTGGTGAAGAAGCAAAACATATTTCTGCCGTAATGCGGCATAAAGTTGATGATGAGATTTATGTTACCAATGGAAACGGAAAAGTATTTAAATGCAGAATTACTTCGATAAATAAAAACGAAATTTTGCTGAAACTAATTGATAATTATACATTACAAAACAAATTCTCCAGCATTACGTTTTATATCCCAATATTAAAATTTGCTGATAGATTTGAATTTGCTTTAGAAAAAAGCGCCGAATTAGGAATAAAGAATTATAAAATATTTTCTGCCGATAAAAGTCATAATCGCGGTGTAAAAATTGACAGATGGCAAAATATTTTAATATCAGCGATGAAACAAAGTCTTCAGTCATTTATCCCGAAAGTTGAATTTATTGAATTGAAAAACCAAAATATTGATAACGATCGAAATATAATTTTTGAACAAAAAGCAGATTTAAGTTTTTCTAATTTCTTGTTAGAGCTAAAAGGAAAGCTAAGTAAAAGTGAGAATATAAATTTATTTTTCGGACCGGAAGCAGGTTTAATAAAATCAGATATTGATAAAATCGCTAATCCTGTTTTTGTTAAAATGAACGATAATCGTTTAAGATCGGAAACTGCAATAATTACCGCGGCTTCGTTAATTACAAATATTTTGGATTAGTTAATTATTAGATTCAAACCAATTTAATGCCGTCTCAAGATTTCTGTGGGTTCCCAATAAAATCAAAGTGTCAAATTTTCGAACTTTTTCCAATTCAATATTTTCCGAAATAATTCTATTATCTCTAACTATTCCTATAACTTTTATCAGATCATTCTTAACTGGCTCAATCGTCAAAATATCTTTATCAATTAATTTTGAACTTGAACTTATAAAGAACATCTCATTATCTTTTTGAATAATATCGGTCTCGAAAATATTCCATTCGTAATTTTTATTTTCTGTGGTGAAAAATTTATAATGTTCTTTTTTTAGAAGATTCGTTTGAAGCCTTGTTATGTTTCTTGGTAAATTATAATAATCTAAAATATGATTTATAAAAGTAAGAGATGTTTCCAAGTCTTGTGAAATAACCAAATCACCGCCAAGTTTATACATCTGCTCAACTTGAGTAATATAATTTGCTCTTACAATTAATTTTATTTTCGGATTAATTGATTTCGCTATTTTAATAGAGCGTTGAGTAGCTTCAATATCAGAAATTGCGATAACCAACAATGCCGCATTGTTTATTCCCATGGAAATTAAATTATCTCGTCGGTCAAGTTCACCGAAATAAATTGGGTAATTTAATTTTTTGAATTTGCTTACAGTATTCGGATTTGATTCAATTATAATAAATGGAATTCCCATTAACTTTAATACGTTGGAAATGTTTTTCCCGTTAACTCCGAATCCGGCAATTATTGTATGGTTTTTCAGATTTATTTTTTCAATAGATTCATGACCAACGACTTTTGTTTTTAATATATTTTTTTTAGAAATATTATCGGCAATTGAAATTAAAAGCGGAATGAAAAACATGCTTAATATTGAAGATGACAGCAAAAGCTGATAAGTAAAATCAGAAAAAAGTTTCGACTGATTTGACATTCGAAGCAAGATGAATGAAAATTCACCAACATGAGCCAAACTAAGCGCTGTAAATATTCCAATGCTCATTGGATTTTTCAGAAATTTAAAAATTCCTAATATGATCATTCCTTTTACTAAAATTATTATTAGCGCGACAATTAAAATTGGGAAATAGTTATTCGCAAGAAATTTCAGGTCAATAAACATTCCAATTGAAATAAAAAATATTGAGTTAAATAAATTTCTGGACGGTATTAATTCTGTGTTTACATGATGCGCATGTTCTGTATCTGAGATAGACAATCCAGCTATAAATGCACCCATCGCAAGTGAAGCGCCAAGTTTGTAGGCGGCTAATGAAACACCAAAAATAATTACAAAAATAGTTACAATAAATAATTCTGCTAGTCTAAGATTTATAATGATTTTAAAAAGTTTTGGAATAAAATATTTACTTAATAATAGCAATGCGGTTAAACTTATAACAGAAATAATAACATCGTAAAAAAGATTTAATGAAAATCCCGTGGATGTAGTTAAGATAGGCATAAAAATTAAAAACGGAATTAACACTGCGTCTTGAAATAACAAAATACTAATTATCTTTAATCCTGAAGGTGTATTTAACTTATCGGTATCTTTTAGATTTTTTAATATTATTGCCGTACTGCTTAGCGATAAAGTAAATCCGATAAACAACGATTGTGAAATTGCCAATCCAAAAAAGTAACTTATTATTCCCAACACAAAAAGCGTTACAATTACCTGCAAACCCCCGAAAATAAAAAAATCTTTTTTAACTTGATTTATTTTATCTAAAGAAAATTCCAAGCCGATAGTAAACATTAATAGAATTATTCCGATTTCGGCTAAAATTTCTATCGCCGAAATATTGCTGACAAGACTTAAAGCCGAAGGGCCAATTAAAATTCCGGTAATCAAAAATCCAATCAATACCGGAATTTTTAATTTTGTAGCAATTAGTATAATAAAAATTGCGAGTGACAATAGTACGATAACATCTGTGAGTAGAGACATATTTAATAATAATTACTTTTATCGCAATTTAAATAAAGTAAGATAGTTATGTAAATAAATTTTAATAATTGAGATAGATTTTACTCTATCTCAACAAAATTATTATATTTTATATCTAAAAGACCAGATAAAATTTCTGCCCGGCGAAACCAATCCCGAACTGTAAGGTCTGTATCTTTGATCGGTAATATTTTCAATACCGCCGCCGACAGAAATGTTTTTTAATACTTTATAATCAATTTTAAAATTTAAAGTATACCAACTTGGCGAAAACGGATTGCCGTCTTTATCAATGGCATAAATATAATTTTTAGTTTTTTCTTCCTCCGGCATATTTTTATAAGATATTTCACCATTGGCAATAGTAAAGAAATCCAGTTTAATATCTTTTGATAAATAAGTTAAATGCACTGCACCGTTAAGTGGTGCGGCATGCCGCAAAGGACTTTTACTTCCGTCATCTAAAACTTCTTCACCTTTTTGATAATTCGCGAAAATTGAAGATCCGAAACCGTGTGGAATTTTGAACTCAACTCCCGCTTGAATTCCCCAAATATTTGCGTTTGCCGCATTTTGAATTGCTTGAACTTTACTCATTTCACCTGAATAAAGTATGCTGTCCAATCCGTTAAGCGTGAAATCTCTTCTAACTATTGCATTATCTAAATAAGTATAATAAGCTGTAAAATCAATTTTACAGAAATTATTAATTACTTTTGAAATTCCCGCATCTAAATTATAGGCGAATTCTGCTTTCAGATTTGGATTCGGGACAATAACTGATCCAGGTTCAGAATCAAACACTTTACCCAGATCATCAACATTTGGAGAACGGAAACCGGATGAAAGATTAATATTAAAAGATGTTGATTGATCCGGATTATAAACTAATCCAATACTTCCAGAAAAAGCTCCTTCATTTAAATCAGCAGTAGTGAAGGGGAATGGGTAAAATGTTGTGTCAAAATCCGCGTTCAATTTGAAATAGCTGTATCTAATTCCAGTTTCAAAAATTAATTTACCAGTAAAATTATTTTTATAATTCAAATATGCGGCAATAGAATTCCATTTTGCTTGAGGATATCTTGAAGCACCTTTGATAGATTTTTTTTGAGAAATATCGAAATCCTCTCCTGTAGATTGAACGTCGTTAAAAACTTCTTCCAATCCATAAATCAAAACTGAATTATCAGAAAGATCTTTTATCATATCAAGATTGACTGACAGCGCGTTTACTTTTTCATATTTATCAAATCGCGTAATTTTATTTAAATCTCTGTCATGTCTGCTTTCTTCAAATTTTTGATGCGCCAAACGCAATACTAAATTGTTATACAAAGCATTTGGTTCATTATTGGTTATGCTTAAATTGTTCATCATCCATACTTGCGGACCGTAATACCATTCGGCGCTTCTCGGTATACCATTTTTATATCTTAAAAGCCTGTCATATCTGGAATAATTTGATGTTGTTGAATAATGAAATCCGTAATCAAATTTAAGATTATCATTTAAGGCAAAACTAAATTTCTGCATCAAATTTACTTGAGAATATTCTACGGATCTTTGTATTAACGGATCATTATTTGTAAAAACGGCATCATTGCCATTTATTCTTTGTACATATTCTTCACGTAAATATTCCTTAGGTCCGAATTCACCCATTTTAACATTGCCGAAATCGGAAAATGTTACGCTTGTAAGCGCCGCAAAATTTTTCCAGCCTAAGTTAAAATTAAAATGTCCGGTGTTTTCATTATTCGCGGATGAGTTTCGAATTACAGCAGTTCCATTAACAAAGATTTCATCATTCAAACTAAAATGAGGCTGAAGTGTGTAAAAGCTCATTACTCCGCCAATCGCGTCGCTTCCATAAATTACTGATCCCGGACCAAACATTATTTCAACATTTTGCAGCGCAAAATTATCTAATGAAATAACATTTTGAAGATTTCCGCTTCTGAAGATGGCGGTGTTCATTCTAATTCCATCCACAGAAATTAAAAGCCGGTTGGTTGCAAATCCTCTTATCATTGGACTTCCGCCGCCTTGCTGACTTTTTTGAATGAAAACCTCATTTGTAGAATTTAATAAATCCGCTGTTGTTTGTGTATTTTGAAATTCTATATCCATCGCGGAAATATTAATTATCTTTGAAGGAACTTCATTCATTGGTTGATTCCATCTGGTCGCGGAAACAACAACTTGGTCTAATGAAATTTTAGTCGGGATTAGCTTAATTATATAATTTTGTCCTTCAATTTCATTATATGATTTGCGAAGAGTTTCATAACCTATGTGTGAGAAAATAATTCCTTCCGAATTCTTAAGATTACTTATTTCGGCATTTCCATTATTATTTGTCGTAATATATGAACTGCCGTTTTTTGTTTTTATTATAACTGAAGACAAAGCTTCAGAAGTTTCTCCATCCATCACAGTAATTACTTGTGCGTTTAATACACATGAAATCACAAATAGAAAAGAGAATAGAAAAAATGCTTTCATTCCTTATCCTTTCATGAATTGTTAATATTTGCTATAGATAAATAATGCGGAATATTAAACTTTAGGAGGAGGATAGTTTGGAGAAATATTTAAACTTTCATATGGATTTATCAAAGAATGGAAATATTTTTCTAAACGTTTTGATTTGATATTAAAATAAAAGATTTGCTGAATAAGATAATAATTTGAAGCGCTTGCTACAAGCTGATTAAATGATTTGCTAGATTTATTATTTTCTTCAAGTGAATTTAACAATAATGTAAATAATCTTTTATTTAGTTCAGTTTCTTCTTCATCCATCCAGCACAAATAATAAACTGAATCTTCCGAAATTCGAGTTTCCACAACATCATACATCTTTTGGTTAAATTCAAATTCTTTTGAGTGTTCCCATTCCAATTTCGTAGAAATTTCATCCTTACTAAATTTTAATAATGTAAAATCTTCTTCATCTAGTTTTGTTATCAGCATTTTTTTTACATTTTTTTGTATCATAATCCTTTCTAATTGATACAACGTAAACGATAACCAAAAAGGTAAAAGCAGAATAAATATCAAAAGTATGGAAATCGTTTTTTTCAAGGTTACAAACTAATTAAATATTATAAATAATTCTTTTAACCAATTTTTCAAATTTTTCCTTTGCTAGATCAGCAGTTTCCATTACTTCTTTATGAGAAAGTTTTTGAGGTGAAATTCCCGCAGCGTAATTAGTAATTAAAGATATTGAGGAAACTTCAATTCCATAATAAGCGGCAAAAATCGCTTCATGAACAGTAGACATTCCAACGGCATCCGCGCCTAGTTTCCTCTGCATAATTATCTCAGCAGGAGTTTCATAAGTAGGACCTTTATTATACCAGTAAGTGCCTTCTTTTAAAAATATATTTTCCTCGAGAGAAGATTTCTTAATAATTTCGTTAAAAGATTTTGAAGGTAAATTATACAGGTTATTTTTTTGCTCAATTGATGGAATGCTAAGAACATCCGAAATTTCTTTTAGAATGTTATTGGAAATAAAACCGGAACAAAGCATTAAATCACCTGGAACGAAATTGGAATTTATTCCGCCCGCGGCATTTGTCGCCAATAGTTTTTTGACTACAAGACTGCACGATATGAAAGAAGGAATAATACATTTATCAATTGTATAGCCTTCATAAAAATGTATTCTGCCTTGAAAGATCAAAACCTTTTTACCGTATAATTCAGCAAAGTGTAAGTATCCTTTGTGACCTTCAACCGTTGAAAGGGGATAATCCGGAATTATATTTGTTGGAATTGATTTAATTATTTCAATTTTATTCGCAAAATCACCGAGTCCGCTTCCAAGAATTAATGTTACTTCAGGTTTAAACGGAATTTCAGAATTTAAATAGTTAATAAGATTTTTATATTTGAATGCAAGATCGATCATTAAAATAAAATTCCCGCTAAAGTTGCCGTCATTAATGTTGAAAGGGAACCTGCTAAAACTGCTTTTAATCCAAGACTTGCCAAAGCTGTTCTTTGATTAGGAGCAATAGGCGAAATGCCGCCAATTTGAATTGCAATAGAACTGAAATTGGCAAAACCGCAAAGCGCGTAAGTCGCCATAATAATTGCTTTCTCATTAACCATTTCTTTCATTTTAATTAAGTTGGTTAAGTCAAAGTAAGCAACAAATTCGTTAAGAACTACTTTTGAACCAATCAAACTTCCAAACTGCAAAGCGCTTTCGCTCGGAACACCGATTGCCAATGCCAAATATTGTAGAACAATTCCGAAAATCAATTGAAGATTTAAAGGTTTATTATACGTTTCCATTAAAATTGAATTGAGCCCTGTTATTCCGCCGATGAATTCTAGGAAATAATTTGTCAACGCGATCAATGCTATAAAAGCCAATAACATTCCCGCAACGTTTAATGCTAATTGAAGTCCGTCGGAAGCACCCAATGCTGCTGCTTCAATTGTATTTGAAGCGGTTTTTTCAACAGAAACTTTTACTGTACCTTTAGTTTCGGGTTCTTCAGTTTCCGGAAATATTATTTTTGAAATTAAAAGCGATGCCGGCGCCGCCATAATACTTGCACCCAATAAATGTGACGCGAATAATAATTGAGCCTGTGTAATTTCAAGACCCATTGCTTCACCATAAGATTGACTCAGCATTTGAATATACGCCGCCATTACTCCGCCCGCAATAGTAGCCATTCCGCCTGTCATTATTGTAAGAAGTTCACTTTTTGTTAAACCTTTTAAATATGGCTTAATCATTAATGGCGCTTCAGTTTGTCCCACAAAAATATTCGCAGAAACAGAAAGTGATTCGGCTCCGCTTGTACCCATTAATTTTGACATAATAACAGCCATAATTTGAACTACTTTTTGCATTATTCCAAGATGATAAAGAACGCCCATAAGTGTTGCAAAGAATATAATGGTCGGCAGCACTTGAAACGCAAAGAAGAAACCAAGTGAGCCTTCAGAGCCGGGAGATTTTGCCAAATTGCCGAAAACAAATGTCGCTCCGTCTGTTGTGAAATTAAGGATAAGTACAAAAAAGCTGCTTATCCATTTAAAGAGTAATTTAGGCCATCCTAATGGAGCGAAAATTGTTCCTAAATAACTTCCTTTAATTATAAAAATGGCAAAAACAATTTGCATAATTAAACCGGACGCTACTAGTCTCCAATTGATTTTTTTCTTATTGTTTGAAAATAAAAAAGCAATTAAAAGAATTACAATGATTCCGAGCAGCCCTCTTAAAACAGAAATAATATCCATAATTATTCCTCGGTTGGTATATAATGACATTTTCTGCAGCGGGCTTCATAACTGTCAGAAGCTCCTACAACAACTCTTTCTTTTGTTTTTATGGTTCTTTGTGTTTTGTCGGCGGGATTACCGCATTTAACACAAATTGCTAAAGTTTTTGTAATATATTCAGCATGAGCAAGCAGCTGTGGAATTGGTTCAAAAGGAATGCCTCTGTAATCTTGATCAAGACCGGCGACAATAACTCTTTTTCCTTCATTTGCCAATTTATTGCATACATTTACAAGATCATCAGAAAAAAATTGTGCTTCATCAATTCCGACAACATGTGCTTCTTTTGAAAATTCCAATATTTCATTAGGTGTTTCTACAACTTTGGAAGCAAGAGATTGTTCGCTGTGCGAAACTATTTCATCTTTAGAATATCGATCATCGATTTTTGGTTTGAACACAATTACATTTAACTTTGCAATTTTTGCTCTTCTTAATCTTCTTATTAATTCTTCTGTTTTTCCGCTGAACATGCATCCGGCGATAACTTCAATCCAGCCAGTATTAACCGGTGATGAGTGAGGTGTAAATTCCATCATTTTGTTAATGATTCCTTATTGAATGAAAATGGTAAAAGTTCTTCCATAGTTAGAATCCTAATCTCATTATTTTTGTTGGTCAAAATGACTTCCAAATTTTTTCCGCATATTTCTATCAGAACTTGACGACATGCTCCGCAAGGTGAAATGAAATCATCGGAATCGCTTGTTATGGCAATTGTTTTAAATTTAGTTTCACCTTCAGAAACGGCTTTGAATACTGCGGTTCGTTCTGCGCAATTTGTTAATCCGTAAGAAGCATTTTCAACATTAACGCCGGTATAAATTTCGCCGCTTTCACTTAGCAGCGCGGCTCCAACTCTAAAATGAGAATAAGGTGCATAAGCTTTTAATTTTGCTTCATTTGCTAATTGAATTAATTCTATGTAGTTCATAATTCACTTAAATTAATTGTTAAAAATAGTTTTAAAGAATATTAAAACAAAGTTTACTTTTACCATTTATTTCTTCTGGTAAAACTAAAAACAAAATTAATAACTAATAATATTTCATAAATAATTTGAAGATAGATTATTTCGAAAACACTGAATTTATATGAAAAATCCTTCGAAAATGAAATAATAATAAAAATATCTGTAACAATTTTAATTAAAAATGGATATATAAAATTTGAGTTGTAAAAATAAAAGAATGGAAGCGACAAAAATAATAAATTCAAAAAATGCCATGTGCCAAGCAAATATTTTGTTTTGGAAGAATAGTAAATTGAAGTTGAAGTATGACGGGATTTTTGTAAAATATAATCAGTGATATTTTGTTTTGAATCGGAATAAACAATTGCGCCATTATCTGTTACAATTCCAATCTTCATTTTATTTTTAATTGCTTTTTGTAAAAGCAAATCGTCATCGCCGCTTAATGTTTTTGTTTGATTTTCAAATCCCGAAATATTGAAAAACGAATCTTTCTTAAACCCAAAACTTCTCGATGCCGCAGAATAGGGAAATCCGGAATGCGCAAATGAAAACGTCAGAATATGCGTCCACAAATTATCAAAACAAGAAATTTTATTTGCCATTGTATTTGTTTGATAATATGGCGCTTTACCGAAAACAAAATCATACCCTTCATTGAACTTATTTGAAAAAGATTTTAGCCAATTATCTAAAGGTTTGCAATCAGCGTCTGTTATCAAAATGTATGGAAATACTGAGCGATCAATTCCGAATTGAATGGCTCCGCGTTTTCCTTCAAATATTTTATTTTTCGCTTTATAAATTGAAAAATTGTTTCTTTCGGATATTTCGCTTTGAGCTATTTTAAGAGTGTCGTCATCGGAATTGTCGTCAATAATTATAACCTCAAAATTATTTTTACCATAATTTTGATTTGATAGGCTTTTAATTATTTGGCAAATATTTTTTTCTTCATTTTTCGCGGCAATTACAACGCTGATCTTTAATTCATTGAAATTATTTTTTATTTGTACAGAAGATTTGAAATCAAAAAATATTACAATATAAATGAAAAATAAAAATAGTAAAAAGAATAACATTAGAAATCCTCTTCTAATAACCATTCCTCTGCAAGTTCTTCGCTTACTTCCGCAATAAAACGAGAAGGCTTTGATAAAGTCATGCCGTTGTGTCTGTCAAAAATGTTCATCGGATAAGAAATATACAGATTTTGTTTTGCTCTTGTTGCGGCAACGTACATTAGTCTTCTTTCTTCCTCAAGACTTTCAATTTTATCATAACTCATACTCGAAGGGAAAAATCCTTCAACCGCGTGTATAATAAAAACAGTATGCCATTCCAAACCTTTTGCGGAATGGATTGTTGATAATGATAGAATCTCTTTTTCTTTATCTTCTTCAGATACATCAGCCAAACTTTCTAACGGTGGTTCGAGCGCCATATCGGTTAAAAGGGAATTGAGCGATTTATAATTTTCCGTAATATTTATGAAAATTTCCAAATCCTTTTTTCGTTTATTAAAATCATCATAAATACTTTTAAATATAGGTTCATAATAATCCAAAACAATTTCGGCCAATTCTGTTGGCAATTGTCTGCTTGAATGAATTCTATGCAAAGTTAAGAATAAATTGTAAATATTTTCTTTGTAGCTTTTATTCAAAGTTTTTTCAGGATGTGATTTAATGTTAATTTCTCCGGAGTTAACTTTCTCAATAATTTCTTGAGCTTTCTTTGGTCCAATTCCTTCATGCAGAAGCAGCACACGATACCAGCTAATTACATCTTTTGGATTCTCGGCAATTCTTAAAAACGCAAGTACATCTTTAATATGAGCCGTCTCAATAAATTTCATACCGCCGAATTTTTGATAAGGAATGTTTGCTTTATTTAATTCAATCTCTAAATCAAAAGAACTGAAGGATGAACGAAATAAAACCGCAATATCATTTAAAGGAATATTTTCTTCACGTAATTCCAAAATTCGGTCAACGATGAATTTCGACTGCATGTTTTCCGTTGAGGACGCAATTATAGCAGGCAGTTCGCCGCCGCTTTTATGAGTAAAAAGCTGCTTTGGATATTTTTCGATCGCGAATTCGATAATGTGATTTCCAAAATCCAAAATTTCTTGAGTACTTCTGAAATTTTCTTCTAGCATGATGATCTTTACATCTTTAAATAATTTCGGGAACTGCATTATATTTTTAAAATTTGCTCCTCTGAAAGAATAAATTGATTGCGAATCATCGCCGACTACCATAATATTATTATTATGTTGAGCAAGACCAAGAATAATATCAGCTTGCAGTTTATTTGTATCTTGATATTCATCCACCATAACATATTTTATGGTATTTGTTAAAACTTGAGATTTTATTTTATCATTAAGGAATTCTTTCAGGTAAACGAGAAGATCATCATAATCTAAAAGTAAACTTCTTTTTTTATAACTTTTATATAAGTTGGAAATTTCGGTTAATTTATCTAGAGTATCTGAAAAATGCGGGAATTCTTCGATTAATATTTCTTCAATAGACTTTCCGGTATTAACATTTAAACTTATGATTTTTGCGATTGTTTGTTTGTTCGGAAATCTTTTTTTAAGCTTAATAAGGTCAAGCTGAGCTCTTATTAAATTTATTACGTCTTCACTGTCGCTTTGATCAAGTATCGTAAAATTCGGATCAAGATTAATTAATTTCGCAAATTTTCTTAATGTAATATTTGCGAAAGAATGAAAAGTTCCTCCGTTTATCTTAGAACATCGTGAATCGAGCAGTACCGCGGCTCTGTTCATCATTTCTTTTGCAGCTTTTCTCGTAAACGTTAACAGTAAAATTGATTTTGGGTCAATTCCCATTTCCACTAAACGCGCAACTCTGTAAACCAAAGTTCTGGTCTTTCCGGTGCCGGCTCCGGCAATAACCAAAAACGCTCCTTCTGTTGAACTTACCGCTTCATATTGCGCTGGATTTAATTCATTGACATAATCAATTTCAAACTTGCTTTCATCAAATTTAGGTTTTTGAATTTCAAGTTTGTTGATTTTCGTTAATCGATATTTTTTTTGCATTATTTACGGAGAGCTTTTGGCTTACTTAAAATTTCTTGAATAATAATATAATTTTTCAAACTGTTTTTGTCTTCCAACAATTTTGCGAAACGATTTATTTTTTTCTGTTCATGAATACTAATGTTTTGACCTTTAAATAATTGCCTTTTTTCTTTTGCCGAATTTATTTGAGTTTTATGGGCTAAATATTTTTCGGTATAGTTTTCTTCAGTCCCTTCGTTAATTTCTTCAAGTCCTTTTTCATCATCATAATCTTCATACTCAACTTTTTTATTATCTAAAGATGGCAAATTTTCAGAATAATTTACCGGAACCTGAGTTTTCTGAGGTTCCGGCAATTCTAATTTAAAACCAAGAATATTTTCTAGAATTTTTGTGCCTGTATTTTGATAATCTATGTTTTTATTTACACTTTGGGGCATTTTCATTGGCTTAACCAATGGAGGAATCTTACTTTTATCCTTTTTCTTTTTAGAAGATAAAGCGCTAAGAATAAAAATAATTATTATTATGATTTGAATATAATCTTCCATTTATTTTTTCTCTGTTTCTGAGTCGCCTTTTGCTATTGAATTTCTCATACTTGTATCAGATTGAACATTTTTAAGGTTATAATAATCCATAATTCCCATATTCCCGCTTCTGAACGCCTCAGCCATTGCCATAGGAATTTCAGCTTCAGCTTCAACTACTTTAGCGCGCATTTCTTGTTCTAAAGCAACAGCAGCAGCGCGCCTTTCTTCTGC
This sequence comes from Ignavibacteriota bacterium, assembly GCA_016713565.1. NCBI lineage: Bacteria > Pseudomonadati > Ignavibacteriota > Ignavibacteriota bacterium. The sequence goes on along the minus strand of JADJOX010000006.1, from coordinate 142,956 downwards.
TTTGGCTCTGGCAACTTTTAAATCAGCTTCAGCTTGATCCGCTTGTAATATTGCGCCGATGTTTGTACCAACATCAACATCTGCAATATCAATTGATAGAATCTCAAATGCGGTTCCGGCATCCAAACCTTTTGCAAGAACAGATTTAGAAATATTGTCCGGATTTTCTAAAACAACTTTATGTGTCTGACTTGAACCAATTGTTGAAACAATTCCTTCGCCAACTCTGGCTAAAACGGTTGCTTCACCGGCACCTCCAACAAGTCTTTCTATATTAGCCCTTACCGTAACTCTAGCAATTGCCTTTAATTGGATACCGTCTTTTGCAACAGCCGCAACTAAAGGAGTTTCAATAACTTTAGGAACAACTGACATTTTGACCGCTTCTAAAACATCTCTTCCGGCAAGATCAATTGCCGCAGCTTTTTCAAAAGATAAGTCTAAATTAGCTTTGTTGGCAGATATTAAGGCATTAACAACTTTTGTTACGTTTCCTCCGGCAAGATAATGAGCTTCTAATGCGGAAGGTTCCAATATTAACCCGGCTTTTGTTGCGGCAACTAGATTTCTAACTATAGTAACCGGAGAAACTTTTCTAAGTCTCATACCAACTAAATCTCTAAAAATTTTAAGTTTAACGCCAGAAAAATATGCGGTTATAAAAAGTCCAATTGGTACAAAATAGGTAAAAAGAATAAGTAAAAATACAATTGCAACAATTACAACTACTGAAAGACCAGTAAATGCTTCCATGTTTACTCCTTGCTATTCATAATCTAATCTATTTATTTGATATGTAATTTAGTAAATCATTATTATTAAAGAAATATAAATGCACAATTATTAATAAAATAGTGATTTTTTGTATTAAAAAAATAGTTATAAGAACTTTTCATAAACTAAAATTACTTTTGAACTAATTGTTTAAAAAGACGATAATTATTTATAAAATTGTTTACCTTGATTACACAAAGTTCAATGTATATATTTATAAATAGTTAATAATTTTTAATAAAGTTAAGATTAGGAAATCAAATGGACGGAAATTTTTCAGAAAGAGTTCAAGAAGTAATTAGACTTAGCAGAGAAGAAGCGCTTAGGTTAGGTCATGATTATATTGGTACCGAACATCTTCTTTTAGGAATAATTAGAGAAAGCCATGGCGTTGCCGTAAAAATTATGGTTAATCTCGGCGTTGATATGGCTCATCTAAAGAAAACAATTGAAGAAACGGTTAAGTCGACAGGCGGAACTTTAACTATAGGAAATATACCTTTAACAAAACAAGCTGAAAAAGTACTTAAGATTACTCAAATTGAATCAAAAATATATAAATCAGATGTTATCGGAACGGAGCATATTTTATTATCTTTGCTTAGAGATGAAGATAACGTAGCCACACAAATTTTGAATCAATTCAGCGTGACTTATGAAACCGCTAGAGCTGAATTAAACAATATTTTAAGCGGAAAAAGTTTTCAGCAGCAGGATAAACCTCAGACTCCTTTTCAGCAAAGCAAAAAACCCGAAAAGACCAAAACTCCTGTATTGGATAATTTTGGTCGTGACCTTACAAAATTAGCCGCCGAGGATAAGTTAGATCCAGTAGTCGGCAGAGAAAAGGAAATTGAAAGAGTCGCTCAAGTTTTAAGCCGAAGAAAAAAGAATAATCCCGTTTTGATTGGTGAACCGGGAGTGGGAAAAACCGCAATTGCGGAAGGATTAGCACTTAGAATAGAACAGAGAAAAGTGCCGAGAATTTTGCAGGAAAAACGAGTTGTTACTTTGGATTTAGCCGGATTGGTAGCCGGAACAAAATACCGCGGACAATTTGAGGAAAGAATGAAAGCGCTAATGAATGAACTTGAAAAAGCTCACGACGTAATTCTTTTTATAGATGAACTACATACAATTGTAGGAGCAGGCGGAGCATCGGGATCATTAGACGCTTCAAATATGTTTAAACCGGCTCTGGCGAGAGGTGATATTCAATGTATTGGAGCAACTACACTTGACGAGTATAGAAAATATATTGAAACTGACGGAGCACTGGATAGAAGATTCCAAAAGGTAATGGTTGAACCTCCAACAGTAGATGAAACAATTAAAATTCTTGATTTTATCAAATTCAAATATGAACAGCATCACCATGTTAAATATTCTGATGAAGCGATTGTCGCTTCTGTAAAATTAAGCGAAAGATATATTACAGACAGATATTTGCCAGATAAAGCAATAGACGTTTTGGATGAGGCAGGTTCACGCGTTCATATGGGTAATTTTACGGTTTCGGCTGAAGTTTTGTCACTTGAACAAAAAGTCGAGAAAATAAAACAAGAAAAAATTGACGTTGTAAAACAGCAGGATTACGAACAAGCTGCAAGACTGCGAGATCAGGAAAGACAATTACAAATTGAATTGGAAACTGCGAAAAATGAATGGGAAGAAAAGACTAAAAATGAAGTTTATGACGTTAATGAAGAAGTAATTGGAACAGTAGTTTCTATGATGACAGGTATTCCGGTTAAGAGAGTAGTTCAAGCCGAATCTGAAAAGATTATGAAGATGGAAGAAGTAATTAAGAAAAAAATTGTGGGACAAGATGAAGCAATTACTCGTTTATCCAAAGCAATAAGACGAACTCGCGCAGGGTTGAAAAATCCGAATAAACCAATAGGAACATTTATATTTCTAGGTCCTACAGGCGTTGGTAAAACTCAACTTGCAAAAGAACTTGCAAAATATTTATTCGATTCGGAAGATTCTTTAATTAGAATTGACATGAGCGAATATATGGAAAAATTTGCCGTGTCAAGATTGGTTGGTGCGCCTCCAGGATATGTGGGATATGAAGAAGGCGGTCAGTTAACTGAAAAAGTAAGAAGAAAACCTTATTCAGTTGTACTATTTGACGAAATTGAAAAAGCCCATCCGGATGTGTTTAATATTTTACTTCAAGTTTTAGATGACGGTATACTTACAGATAGCTTGGGAAGAAAAGTTGACTTTAAAAATACAATTATAATTATGACGTCAAACGTCGGAACGAAAAATATTAAAGATACCGGCGGTTACGGTTTTACAAGTGAAACTTCCGCGGATAAATATTCTAATTTAAAAAGCACTGTACAGGATGCAATGAAGAATTTATTCAATCCTGAATTTTTAAATAGGTTGGACGAAACCATAGTATTCAGAAATTTAGAAAAAGATGATATAAAGAAAATTGCTTCTGTAGAAATGAAAGATTTAGTTAGCAATCTAAAAGAAAATAAAATGAAAATAATTTTGGATGAAACTGCCGAAGAATTTATCTCGGAAAAAGGTTTCGACCCAAAATACGGAGCACGACCGCTAAGACGCGCTATTCAGCAGTATATTGAAGATCCTTTAGCTGAAGAAATTTTACGAGAAGTATTCAAAGAAGGCGATACTATAATTGTTAAACACAAACCTCAATCGGATGAACTTTATTTTATAGCAAAAGAACGTGAAAATGAAGTTAAAGAAAATAAACCTGAGGAGGAGAATAATCCAAATTAGTTTTGTAAATTTGAAAATAAAAATTTGGGATTATTATAATGAAGAACGAAGAATTATTAGCAATGTTTTATAAAAGCGATGCCCTTTTAGAAGGGCATTTTTTATTAACTTCAGGAAGACACAGCAATCAATATTTTCAATGTGCAAAAGTACTTCAATACCCAATGTTTACCGAGAAAATATGTAAAGTAATTGCCGACTATTTTAAAAATTTTAAAATTGACTTAGTTATTTCACCTGCAATCGGGGGAATTGTTGTTGGTCAGGAGGTTGCCAGACAACTTAATAAAAAGTTCATTTTTGCCGAACGAGAAGATAAAAGCCTTAGATTACGCAGAGGTTTTGAAATTAAAGAAAATGAAAATGTTTTGGTTTGTGAAGACGTTGTTACAACAGGCGGTTCTGTTTTTGAAGTTATTGAAATAGTTAAACAGTCAAATGCCAATGTAGTGGGCGTAGGAATGATTGTGGATAGAAGCAACGGTAAGATAAATTTTAATGTTCCTCAAGTCAGTACAATTCAATTAGAAGTAGTGTCATATTTGCCGGAAGAATGTCCAATTTGCAAAACTGATAAACCATTAATTAAACCCGGCTCTAGAAAAATTTAATCTAAATTTAAAATTAAATTTTGATAATTGTTTTTATATTTCTACTTTACCAATCGTAATAATTAAATGGGTAATTATGAAAAAGTATTTGGCAATATTTTTAATAATTTTATCAACGTCAATTTTTTCTCAAGTAAACTTTGATGATTATTTTTTAGATAAGCAGCTAAGGTTGGACTATTTTCATTCAGGTAATTCCAAAAGTGATTTTTATTCATTTGAAGAATTGATTGAAGAACCTTATTGGGGCGGATCAAAAACAAATTTGATTGATACATTGGGTTATGGCAATTTTATGTTTTTTGTGTATGATATAAAAAGTAATCGTCTAATTTATTCCCATGGTTTTTCTACATTGTTTCAAGAATGGCAAACAACTGAAGAATCAAAAAAAATTGATAGATCATTCTCCGAATCGTTAGTATTTCCTTTTCCAAAGGATTCTGTAAAAGTAGAAATTCATGACAGAGACAATAAAAATAAATTTCAAAAAAGATATGAGTTTGTAATTGACCCAAATTCATATTTTGTTAAAAAAGAAAAATTAAACAAAAGCGAAACACTAAAAGTTCATTATTCCGGAAATCAAACAGAAAATTTGGATATAGTATTTATCCCCGACGGTTATACAAAAGAAGAAATGGAGAAATTCAAAAGCGATGCGGAAAAATTTGCAAATTATTTATTTGAATATGATCCATATAGCAAGTATAAAAATAATATTAATATTTGGGCAATATTGGCAGCGTCAAATGACTCCGGTATTGACATTCCGGCAGATACAATTTGGAGATCAACAATAGTTAATTCAAGTTATTATACTTTCGGCAGTGAACGTTATATAATGACTATGGATAATAAAAAAGTTAGAAATTATGCGTCAAATGTTCCGTATGATCAGATATATATATTAGTTAACTCTGAAAAATACGGCGGGGGATCAATTTACAATTATTACTCTACTACAGTTGTTGATAATGAAAGATCTAAAAAAATCTTTATTCACGAATTCGGTCATGGTTTAGTTGGATTAGCCGATGAATATTATACTTCGGATGTTTCTTATCAAGATTTTTATCCTTTGGATGTTGAACCGTGGGAGCCGAATATTACAACTCTTGTAAATTTTGAAAACAAATGGAAAAATTTAATTAAACCAAATGTTGAAATTCCTACCAACCCTGAAGGAAAAAGCGAACTTGAAAATGGAGTTTATGAAGGCGGCGGTTATGTTGCAAAAGGAGTTTACCGCTCAACCCCAAACAGTTTAATGAAAGCTTTTGACATTGATGAGTTTAACGAAGTATCTAAAATTGCTATTGAAAGAGTTTTAAAATTTTATTCAAAATAATAAAAATAATTAATGGAACAAAAGCGACTATTTAAAACGATTGACGCTCTAGCGTCAAAACACTTTGAATCTGAAAGTGAACTTTTACATGAAGTTCTTAAACAGTTAATTGAAAATACGGATATTAATATATCCGGCGGAAGAATCTGGATTTTAAATGTTGAAGAAAAAGCATATTATCTTATGCACCAAATGGGTAAAGTTCAAAGAATAAAAAAAGATTTTAAACTTACATTAAATGAAAATCCTATTCTTAGTGTTGTTACAAAGTATAGAACAATTCTGGCGAATGAAACTAATGAAGTTCTTCTTAAAAAGGGAATATTCAAATATTCTGCATCCGGAATTGGTCTTAAGAAAAAAATAGGCGAAAATTATTATTACGAATATTTACTTGCCGTAAACAGTGATGATATAAAAGATGAATTACGCTATATATTAAATATTGTCGCAACGGTATTAACTTCCAAAATTAGGGAGCGCAGATTATCTTCATCCAGAAAAAATCTTATTGCGGATTTAGATAAAGCCAAACAATTGCAAAGAAGTATTTTACCGGAACACGAATACAAATATCATGGTTATGATATTTTTGGCGTTACAATTCCGGCGGAAATTGTAGGTGGCGACTTTTATGATTATATTAAAATTGGTGATGATGAAGAACGTCTCGGAATTGTTGTAGGTGACGCCGCGTCTAAAGGATTTAGCGCTTCTGCAGAAGCAATGTACATTTCAGGCGCAATAAGAATGGCAGGTAATTTCCAAATTAAAATTTCCCCAATGATGAATAGAATGAATAAACTTGTTAATAAAATTTTCAGCGACGATAGATTTTCATCTTTATTTTACGGAGAACTCTCAAACGATAAAAAAGGTTTATTTCTTTACGCTAACGCGGGCCATAACCCGCCAATGTTTTATAGCAGCAAAACTTCAAAAATTTCTTTTCTTGAACCAACCGGTCCATTATTGGGACCGGCGCCAAACTCAAAATATGAAACAGATAGTTTAAATTTCGATTCGGGAGATATTTTAGTAATATATTCAGATGGAATTACTGAAGCCGCAAATAATGCTTATGAATTTTATGAAGAAAACAGGCTTGCGAATTTGATAATTACAAATAAAACAAAAACGCCCAAACAGCTTGCTGCTTTAATTATAGATGATGTTCAAAAATTTTCAACCGCTGATAGCAAGTATCAGGATGATAAAACAATTGTTGTTATTAAAAGGAATTAAATTTGAACTTAGCTGAACAAATATTCAATGCAGGTGTTGTCGGTGCCGGCGGTGCTGGTTTTCCTACACATATAAAAGCAAAATCAAATGTAGATATAATTTTAGCAAACGGAGCAGAATGTGAACCGCTTCTCCATAAAGATTTTGAGATTATGGTAAATCATGCTGAAGAAATTGTTGAGGGAATGAAATTAATGTACCAAAGTACAAATGCAAAAAATCGGTTATTTTGGGATTAAGTCGAAAAATTCAAAAGCAATTTCAAAGATTGATGCTCAGCTAAAAGATTCAAATATTAAAATGAGTTTACTTGGAGACTTTTATCCTTCGGGTGACGAATACGAATTAGTTTATCATGCGACTAAAAGACTGATTCCGCCTAAAGGATTGCCTTTGGATGTCGGATGTGTTGTTAATAATGTTGAAACCTATTATAACATTTTTAATGCTTCAAAAGGAATTCCAGTAACCAAAAAATTTATTTGCGTAACGGGAGCAGTTAAAAATCCTTCATCTTTTTTTGTTCCAATTGGTACAACTTTTAGAGAAATTTTAAAATTTGTAGGAGGCGCGACAACTTCAAATTTTGGAATATTTGTATCGGGTATTATGATGGGCAAATTAACTTTCAATTTAGATGAAGTTGTAACTAAAACAATTGCCGGATTGATATTTTTACCCGATGATCATTATTTAATAAACAGAATGAACAGACCAAAAGAAAGTATGAACAGGATTGGTAAATCAGCTTGCGACCAATGTTCTTACTGTACAGAATTTTGTCCAAGATATTTACTTGGTTATGATGTTCAGCCTCATAAAGTAATGCGTTCATTAGGATTTTCAACTTCCGGCGAGAAAGTGTGGAATCAATATGCTGATCTTTGCTGCTCTTGCGGATTATGCTCACTTTATGCATGTCCGGAAGATCTTTATCCTCGCGAAGCTTGTGATCAAGGAAAAAATTATTTAAAGGAAAATTCAATAAAATTTGTTCAAAGCAAGCCTTTAAAAGTTCATCCTATTAAAGAAGGCAGACGAGTTCCCATAAAACAATTAATGAAAAGATTGAATATTGAAAACTATAATCACGAAACTCCCTATGTGGAAAATTTTCCAGTTCCCAAAATTGTTAAAATAAGCTTGAAGCAGCATGTTGGAATGTCGGCAAATCCCGTTATTAAAGAAGGTGATATGATTAAATGCGGTGAGCTGATTGGAGATATTCCGGAAGGGAAATTGGGTGCAAAAATTCATTCATCAATTGACGGAAAAGTTAAACAAATACATCAAGAATTTATAATTATTGAAAGCAATAAATGAAAATCTGATTTCATTTATACTATGTAAAGGAAATATAATGAATAAAAATTCAATAGGTTTAATAGAATTGACAAGCATTGCAGCCGGAATGCAGGCGGCAGATATAATGCTAAAAACTTCAGAAGTAGAATTGATTTTATCAAGAACAATATGCTCCGGTAAATATATGGTATTGATAGGCGGAGACGTTGCGGCAGTCCAATCCGCAGTAGATTCCGCGTCTTCTCAAGTTGATTTTGCCGTAATAGATACTTTTGTAATTCCAAATGTGCATCAGGATATTTTTCCGGCTTTATCTGGACATTCTTCAGTAGAAAATTTGCAAGCATTGGGAATTTTGGAATCTTTTTCTGTTTCTTCATTAATTGAAGGGGCGGATGCAGCAGTGAAATCTTCAAATGTTAAAATAATTGAAATAAGATTAGCGATGGCTTTGGGCGGGAAAGCTTTTTGCACTTTGACCGGAGAAGTTTCGGCAGTTCAATCCGCAGTTGATTCAGGCGCGAGTTTAATTGGCGCGAAAGGTCTTTTGGTCAATAAAGTTGTTATTCCTCAGCCGAGAAAAGAATTACTTAGTGAAATGATTTAATTTATTGTAGTCAATTTTTAACTAATTAAATAGATTAGAAAAAATTTTATAAGCTCCAAAATATGCTCCAAATGCGCTGCCTATACTTGAAAAAATAAAAACAAGTAAAATGCGTAAGAATTTGTTTTTCCACCAGTTACTAACTTTAGTTAATTCATTGCTTACATTTGTAATTTCAAATACTTTGGGAGGTTTAAAATATGTTTGCACGAATGCCGCAACATAACCGACTCCGATCAAAGGTGATAAGGTTGTTATTGGCGCAGCAAAGAAAACTGAAATAACAGATAAAGGATGTCCAAATGCTAAAATTGTTCCAATAGCCCCGGGAAGACCGCTTGCTAATATCCAAATTAATGCCGTATTTCCTGCTTCAGCTATTCCTTTTTCAAATCCAATAATGAAGATTGAACCAACTATTGAAATTGGAATCAGCCAAGCTAATATTCTATTTGTTAATGAAGGGTTGGGAATTTGGGAAATTTCAACCAAATCTATCGGCTCTTTAGAAAATATTTTCTCTTTTATACCTTTTACATGTCCGGCGCCGACAACCGCAACAATTTTAGGACCGGGAGCATTTCTAATTTTCTCAGCTAAAAAACTATCTCTTTCATCAATAAGAACAGTTTTCAGCATTGGCATTTCTTTCCCAAGTTCTTCCATTAATTCTGTAAGAATATCTTTATTCTTTAACTCTTCCAATTGAGTTTCTGATATTTCTTCATTTGTGAATATACTGGCTATTGTTATAGAAATGAATTTTGCCTGTTGGTATAGATTCATCTTTCGCCAGGCTCTTTTTAAAGTAATTTTTACGTCTCTATCAATTAGATTTGTATTTATATTCTTTTCTTTTGAGATATTATATGCTTCCAGTAATTCAACACCCGGATTAACCCCAATTTTACTGCCAAGTCTTTTTTGAAATGAAGAGAGTAAAATACTAATAATTAAAGTAGTTAACTGTTTATTCTTAATAATTGTTTTAAGATCTAAATTATCCCATCTGTTTTTGTTTAATAAAGAATCCAATCTATTTTCATCTAATTCAATACAAACTGTATCAGGATTCTCTCCAATAACAACGTCTTTTACTAAGTCGGCAGATTTTTTAGAAATATGAGCGGTGCCGATAAGGAAAATATTTTTGTCCTCAAATTGAATAATATGGACATCTTCAGAATCAATATAACTCATAAAAGAAATACCTTTGAAAAATTTTAATCTCCATATTCATCTTTATAATCTAAGATAGCAGCTTCAACAACTTTTAATGCATGCTCCCGATCATAAATTTTGTCGATTTTAACATCCGGTTTTTCATCTGGCACTAATTTATAAGTCAGAAAATAATGACGCAATCTATCAATCATAACTTTAGGAAGATCAGTTATATTTTCCGCACCCTGCCAAACGTTATCATTGTGCAATACTGCTATTATTTTATCATCGGCTTCTTTGTGGTCTATCATTTGAATTCCGCCGACAACTTTTGCTTCTAAGATTATTTCAGATTTATTGATTGGTCTTTCTGTAATTATGCAAATATCAAGCGGATCGCCATCGCCTTTTTTAGAATTAGGGGACAATTCTTTAACTCGATTCCCACAGTAAGTTTTTGGAATAAAGCCATAAAGTGAAGGAGGCTGAGACGAAGTTCTATGAGGTCTGTCAACTCTTAAATAACCCGTTATTTTTTCAACTTCATATTTAACAAAATCAAATGGGGTAATTTCTATATACGCATTTATAACATATGGAGGATTCTTACCTAATTCAACACCGTGCCAAGGATGAGGGCGCCACTTAAAAAAAGGAGTTGGGAATGACATAAGCTTTCCTATAATTTTTATTGAATAAATATAGTGAATAAAATTAAAAGTAAATTAGTTTTTATAATATTTTTTTAATAATTAGGGAACATATATCCATAGGTTTACGTCTTAATAAAAAAAATGGTAATGAAATGTCAAAAACAATAATTCTATCCATAATAATTTCAATTTCACTAATTTCTTGTAAAATTGGCGGAATAAAAGGTAATGGTAATGAAATAACGGAAAATCGTGATTTAGGTTCATTTGAAAAAATTGACGTTTCAGGAAATTTTGATGTAATAGTTGAGTCAAGTAATAATCAAGACGTGGATGTTATTTCCGAGACCAACTTAATTGATCATATTAAAACTGTGGTTAAAAAAAATACGCTTTTTATTTATTCGCAGGAAAATTTACGCCCTACAAAAGAAATGTTAATTTCAATTAAATTACCAAAATTAGTTGGTATAAATTGTTCCGGTGCTAATAATGTCACAGCTAAAGATATTCAAAGTAAGGATTTTAATATTGATCTTAGCGGTGCCGGTTCCGTTAAAATTGACGGCAAATCTATAAACACCTTTATTGACTTATCCGGTGCTGCTGATTTAATCGCTAAGGACTTTATATCCGAAAATGTTAATGTAGATATTTCAGGTGCGGCAAATGCCCAAGTTTATGCCGTAAATTCTATAAAAGCTGACATTTCGGGAGCAGGTAATGTTGAATTATACGGTGAGCCAAGCAACGTTTCAACAGATATTTCTGGAGTTGGTTCATTAGAAAGGAAATAATTAAATACTGTTTTAATTTCTCCTCAAATTACATTAAATTTTACTTAAGTAATTTTATTTTTTAAAAACAATACGAAAAACACGAAATTATGAATAAAAATCCCTTAATTGGAATTATAATGGGTAGTGATTCAGATTTGCCGATAATGGAAAAAGCATTTGATATTTGTAAAGAATTTGAAATACCGTTTGAAGTTAGAATTTTATCAGCACATAGAACACCTGAAGAACATGCAGAATATTCAAAATCTGCGGTTGATAGAGGATTGAAAGTTATTATTGCGGCGGCAGGAATGGCGGCTCATCTACCCGGAGTGACCGCAGGAAATACAATTCTTCCGGTTATAGGCGTTCCAATTAAATCAAAATTTCAAGACGGTCTTGATTCACTTCTTTCAATTGTGCAAATGCCTCCCGGAATTCCGGTCGCGACAGTAGCAATCGATGGCGCGAAAAATGCAGCTTTATTAGCCGTACAAATTCTTTCTACCGGAGATGAAAGCCTTAAACAAAAATTAGCCAAATATAAAGTTAAAATGGCAGAAGAATCTATAAGCAAAAATAATAAGCTAAATCTTTGACATTCTATCTTTTTATTATTCCGAAGTTTTCCCCAATATATAATTGAGCTTGGGAGATGTAATTATTTTCTAAATTATCCAAATTTTTTCACACTCATTTATTTGGAGCAAAATATTTAGTATAATAAATAAGAAAGAAATTGAATATTCTTTCAATAATTTAAAAAACCTTTCAATAAATTTTCCAAATTCATTCAATTTTAAAATTATTTTATAAATATCAAATTTTAGAAATTGAATATCGCAATTTCCCACTCATAAGAAATGGACATGTTAATCTTTTATTAAAATAAAATTATTATTAGTAATTATAAATTATTATTCACTTTTGACTATGGCATGCAAATTGTCAATGTACTTTAATTTCAAAGTTGTGGACATTCGAATTGTGGAAAAAATATTAAAAAATTATCCCCCAAATGACAGAAGTATTTTGATACCAATCTTACAAGACATTCAGCAAGAATATGGATACTTACCCGAAAAAATTTTAGCCGAAGTTGCAGAACATATTAATATATCTTTTGCAAGTGTTTATGGAGTGGCAACATTTTATAATCAATTCAGATTAAAACCTCTTGGTAAAAATGTAATTAGAGTCTGTCGCGGAACAGCTTGTCATGTTAAAAATTCCGCAAATATTTTAATAGCGCTTGAAACTGAATTGAATATTAAAGCCGGACAAACTACAAGAGATAAGATGTTTACTTTAGAAACCGTAGCATGTATTGGAGCTTGCAGTATTGCGCCGGTAATAAATGTTAATGAAGAATATTTTGGAAGAGTTACAATTAAAGAAATTCCAAAGATCATTAAAAAGTATAAGAATATGGCAAAATTAGACGAAGAAAAATTAATTGAGAGTGCTGTATGAATTCATTTTTAGAATTACTCAGTTCAAATGAAATTGATAAAAAGAATTTCATTAATATTTGCACAAAACCTTATGATCAAAATATTTCTGAAGCCGTAAAAAATGAAATCATTGAATTAAATAAAAGATTAAAGTATGAGCTTCATGAACTTCCTTTGATCTTTATTGGTATGGGTACGTGCGGTTTAGCTTCAGGCGCCGATAAAGTAAAAATCGCTATTGAAAAGGAATTGCAAAAACTAAATTTAAATGCTCAAATAATTCCAACCGGCTGTATTGGATATTGCGCTAAGGAAGTAATTGTTGATATAAAGCTACCCGGTTGTCTAAGGGTATCCTACGGTGAAATAACGCCTAATGAAATTCCAAAGTTTATTAGAAAAACAATAGTGGAACAAGATATTTATAGAGAAAAAGTTTTAGGAAGCTTTGGTAATGGAATAGAAGGGATTAAGAATATTAATGATTTACCATTTTTCAGACGTCAGAAAAAAATTGTTTTGGAAAACTGCGGAATAATTTCACCTCTTTCAATTGATGAATACATCGCAAATGGCGGTTTTACGGCGATAGATAAAATTCTTAAATCATATTCCAGAAAAGATGTTGTAGACAATATTATCAAAAGTGGACTACGCGGAAGAGGCGGCGGCGGTTTCCCTACAGGTAAAAAATGGGAATTTGCCTATAATCAAAATTCTGAAATTAAATATATAATTTGTAATGCTGATGAAGGCGATCCAGGCGCATTTATGGATCGTTCGGTATTGGAAAGTGATCCTTTCAAATTAATAGAAGGGATGATAATAGGAGCATACGCAATTGGTGCATGTTTTGGTTATATATATTGCCGTGCTGAATATCCATTAGCAATTGAAAGACTTGAAAATACAATTAAACTTTGTGAAGCTTACGGTTTACTCGGTGAAAATATTCTGGGAAGTGATTTCAGCTTTAAAATAAAAATTAAAAAAGGTGCCGGCGCTTTTGTTTGCGGTGAAGAAACCGCCTTAATTGCCTCAATTGAAGGTAAAAGAGGAATGCCGAAAGTTCGTCCGCCTTATCCGGTTGTTTCAGGTCTTTGGGGCAAACCTACAGTTATAAATAATGTTGAAACTTTTGCAAATATTTCTTCAATAATTAATAATGGAAGCGATTGGTTCGCAAACATTGGAACAGAATCAAGCAAAGGAACAAAAGTTTTCGCGTTAAGCGGAATGGTAGAATTCAGCGGATTAGTTGAAGTGCCGATGGGGATTACTTTACGCGAAGTTGTTTTCGATATTGGCGGAGGTATTCCGAATGGTAAAAATTTCAAAGCGGTTCAAATTGGCGGTCCTTCCGGCGGTTGTTTACCCGACAGCGTTTTAGATACCAAAGTTGATTATGAATCACTTAAACAAGTTGGCGCAATGATGGGCTCTGGCGGATTTGTTGTTATGGATGAAGGGACTTGCATGGTTGACGTAGCAAAATTCTTTTTGACTTTTATTCAAAATGAATCTTGCGGAAAATGTGTCCCGTGCCGTGAAGGAACAAAAAGAATGTTGGAAATAATTGAAAGAATTCCAATGAGCTATAAAGGCACCGCAAATAAGTTAGATCAGCTTCAAAGATTTAAAGGAATTATTCACCTTGAAAGATTAGCGGAAGTAATTCAAGATACTTCACTTTGCGGTTTGGGACAATCGGCGCCAAATCCGGTTTTATCCGGACTGCGTTATTTCAAAGATGAATATGAAAGCCACTTATTTGATAGAGAATGTCCTGCCGGTGTTTGTAAGGAATTATTAACATATAAAGTTATAACAGAAATTTGCAACGGCTGCGGTTTGTGCGCAAGAAAATGTCCGTCGGAAGCTATTGTCGGAGAGCCAAAACATCCGTATACAATTGTTGAATCTAAATGTATAAAATGCGGTATGTGTATAGAGACATGCAGATTTGAAGCTGTTGAAGCCAATTAAAATTTTGATTTGGAGTAATAATGATCGAGTTAACAATAAATAATTTGAAAGTACAAGCAAACGAAGGCATGACAATTTTAGACGCGGCAAAATCAGTTGGAATAAAAATCCCTACACTTTGCCATTTAAGTAATATGATGCCTACCGGAGCTTGCAGAATGTGTGTTGTGGAAGTTACTGGAACAAGAGGATTAATTCCAAGCTGTGCCTATCCTGTTAGTAATGGAATGGTTGTTGAAACAAATTCACCAAGAGTACGAAGAGCAAGAAAAACTATCGTAGAATTACTGATTGAAAATCATCCTCAAGATTGTTTGGTATGCGTAAGAAATAAAAATTGTGAACTTCAAAATTTCTCTGAGCAATACAGTATTAGGGAGCATAGATTTTTAGGAGAAAGTAAATGTCACGCAATTGATATTTCAAGCGCTTCAATGGAAAGAGATCCAGCAAAATGTATTTTGTGCGGAAGATGTGTCAGAACTTGTAATGAAGTACAAAAAATCGGCGCAATAGATTTTACATTCCGCGGCTTTAAGAGCAACGTTACAACTCCATATAATAAGGGTCTAAATGTAAGCGACTGTATTCTTTGCGGACAATGTATTTTAGTTTGTCCAACTGCAGCTTTAAGAGAAAAAAGCTCATTAAAAGAAGTTACAAATGCATTGAACGATAAAACGAAAATTCCGGTTGTGCAAATTGCTCCTGCAGTTCGCGCATCATTAGGCGAAGAATATAATCTTCCATTAGGAACAAATGTAACTGGTCAATTGGTTACCGCGTTAAAAAGGTTGGGATTTAAATATGTATTTGACACAAACTTTGCGGCTGATTTAACAATTATTGAAGAAGCCGCTGAACTTCAAGATAGAATTGTTAACAGTAAAACTTTGCCTATGTTTACAAGCTGCTGCCCCGGCTGGGTAAAATACATTGAGCAAAACAGACCGAATTTATTGGATCATGTCTCAACTTGCAAATCTCCTCACGAAATGGAAGGTGCGGTATTAAAAACATATTTTGCAGAAAAAACCGGGCTTAAACCGGAAGATATTTTTGTTGTTTCAATTATGCCTTGCACTGTTAAAAAATTTGAATCGGATAGACCAGAACTTTCAGAAAATAAACTGCAAGATGTAGATGCAGTTTTAACAACAAGAGAACTCGTTAGAATGTTCAGAATTGGCGGAATTGAATTTGAAGATATTCCTGAAAGTAATTTTGATAATCCATTGGGCGAATCAACGGGAGCCGCGGCAATATTTGGAACATCAGGCGGCGTTATGGAAGCCGCGTTAAGAACTGCTTATTTTAATATTACCGGAGAAGATCTGCAAAACCTAAACCTTACAGAGATACGAGGTTTAGAAGGAATTAAAGAAAGTACAATAAACATTAATGGCTTGGAAATAAATGTTGCCGTAGTTAATGGAATCGGAAATGTAAAACCAATTTTAGATCAAATCCAGAACGGAGAATCTAAATATCATTTTATTGAAGTAATGGCTTGTCCCGGCGGATGTATAAATGGCGGAGGACAGCCTATTCATCAAAAAACCGATAAAATTAAAAAACGAATAAAAGTACTTTATGAAATTGATGAAAAGATGAAACACCGACGTTCGCATGAAAATGAATCAGTAAAAAAAATATATGATGATTATTTAGAACAACCGAATAGTCATAAAGCGCATGAAATATTGCACACAACATTTGTAAACAGAAAAGATATTTTAAAGAATTAAAAATTAAATTAGATGAACAACGGAATAGTCAGCACAATTTCGCATAAATGTAAAAGATGCTACTCTTGCGTAAGAGAATGTCCAGAAAAAGCCATCAAAGTTTTTGAAGGACAGGCAATTGTGTTGTCTAATAGATGTATTAGCTGCGGTCATTGCGTAAAAGTTTGTTCGCAGGAAGCAAAAAAAATAGTCAGTGATATTGATAATGTTTTGGATTTTCTGATACCGAACTTCAACACAATAGCAATTATAGCTCCCGCATTTGCGGCAGCTTTTCCCGATAATTATTTTAAAATTCCAAATGCGCTAAAAGCAATAGGATTTTCCAAAGTAATTGAAACTGCATTTGGCGCCGATCTTATAAGCCAAGAATATAATAATTATTGGGAAGGACATCATGATAAAGTTGTAATATCATCACCTTGTCCCGCAATTGTAAATTTTATTGAAAAATATTATGCGGATTTGGTAGACAATTTAGCTAAAATAGTTTCACCAATGGTTGCCACAGGCAGATATTTAAAAGATAAATTTGGCAACGAAACTAAAGTTATTTTTATTGGACCATGTGTTGCAAAAAAAAGTGAATATACCGATGAAGAAGTTAATGATGCTATTGACGGAGTATTAACATTTACCGAATTAAAGAAAATATTTGCGTTAAAAAATATTAATCTGAATGATTACGAAGATTCATTTTTTGATCCTCCTTACGCTAATATGGGAAAATCTTATGCGCTTTCAGGCGGATTGCTAAAAACAGCAAGTTTAGAAAGTGATGTTCTTGGGAAAAAGATAATTGTTGTTGATGGAAAACAAAAAGTTGAAGAATTGATTCAAGATATTTCAGAAGGAAAGATCAAATCATCATTTGTCGATATATTATTTTGTGAAGGTTGCATCAGTGGACCGGCTATTGAAACAGATATGAATTATTATGTCCGAAGAGAAAAAGTAATTGAATATATTGAAGAAAACATTACTCATGTTGATAAAAATATTTGGAAAAGCGAAATATATAATAGCCGCAATCTGAATTTAAAAAGAAATTTTAAAAGTAAATCTCAGCGCATTCCAATGCCGAATGAAGCCAGTATAAAGCAAATATTATCTTCAACCAATAAAATAACAAAGCAAGACGAATTAAACTGTGGAGCTTGCGGTTATAAAACATGCAGAGAATATGCGGTAAATATAGCTAAAGGAATTGCGGAAAAAGATATGTGTCTTCCATTCTTAATTGACAAAATGGAAAAAGCATACGATGAATTAAAAGACACTCAAGCTCAGCTTCAAAATGCGGAAAAATTAGCTTCCATTGGTCAGCTTGCAGCCGGCGTTGCTCATGAAATAAATAATCCGCTTGGAACAATTTTATTATTTGCTTCTATCCTAAAAGAAGACATCGAAAATAAAACGACTAAGATTTCAAATGTTGAAGACGTAAAAATGATAATAGATGAAACCGACCGTTGCAAGAAAATAGTTTCTAATCTTCTGAATTTTGCGCGGCAAGGTTCTTTAAATATTGAAAAAATAAATATTTGTAAAACTATAAACGATGTAATAAAGTCAATTAAAGTTAATCCCAAGTTCAGTGATGTTAAATTATCATTTGCATCAACCTTGCCGGAAGAAAAATTTAATTTCGACAGAGATCAGATAAAACAAGTTTTAATAAACTTGATAACCAACGCGTGCGAATCAACCGAAGACTCAAGCACAAAGGAAGTAAAAATAAAAGTTTTCATATCAAATAATAAATTAAATATTGAAATAAACGATACCGGAACCGGCATTGAAGAAGATAATAAAAGTAAGTTGTTCGTTCCATTTTTCACCACAAAAAAAATTGGAAAAGGTACAGGACTAGGCTTAGCAATTAGTTACGGAATTGTAAAAATGCACAAAGGAAATATTGAGGTGAAAAGTAAAATCAATGAGGGATCGACATTTACCGTTCAACTTCCAATTCAACAAGAATTAAAAATGAATATGAGTAAGGAATTATTAATATGCAATTAAATGAAAAAGTAAAAAATATTTTGCTGGTAGATGATGATATTGATTTGCTTGAGCAAAATAAAATTTTATTGGAAGCGTATAATGTAACTGTTTATACAGCTGAAAACACAAAGGACGGGATAAATAAATTTAATGAAATAAATCCTGACGCGGCAATAGTTGATTTAATTATGGAAGAACATGACAGCGGTTTTGTTCTTTGCAATAAAATTAAAAAAACCGAACAAGGTAAAAAGATACCGGTATTTATTCTTACTTCGGCTACTTATGAAACTGGTTTTAAATTCAGTGCCGTTACAAAAGAAGAGAAAAAATGGATCAAATGCGACGGGTTAATAAATAAACCTGTTGTAATTGAAGAATTAGTCTCAAAGATAAATAAATATTATGAAGTTTAATTCGTTTTGATAAAAACTAAATATTTGAATTTAATGGTTTTGAAGAAACATCATTCGCATAGTAATTCTTGTTGTTTTTATTATAAATTCAAAATTAAATAGAGAGTAATCTCTAAATTTTATGGATATTCATTATCCAAAAATATTAATAGTAGAAGATGAAAAAGGTCTTCGACTTGGTACAGAAAAACTACTTTCAAGAAAAAGTTTTATTGTATCAACCGCGGAAAACGGTACAGAAGGCATTAGAAAAAGTCTGGAAACAGATTTTGATATTGTTTTAATCGATTTAAAAATGCCTGATATTGACGGACTTGATGTACTTAAGGAAATCAAAGAAAAAAAACCTTCCACAGTTTGCTTTATTGTAACGGCTTACGCAAGTTACGAAACCGCAATTGAAGCAACGCGTCTAGGCGCATTTAATTATATTTTAAAACCATTCACGCCCGACGATTTAATTCATGAGATAGAAAAAGGTTATAAACAAAGGATACTTTTATTAGAAGCCGAAGAACTCAGACGCGAAAGACAGAAAAATTTATTAGAAATTGCACATGAAAAAAGTCGACTCAACACAATTATCGAATCAATCAGCAGCGGTGTTTTACTAATCAATAAAGAAAGAAAGTTAGTTTATTTTAACAAAGCTTGTCTTCAAAAACTAAATATAGATGAGCTGGTAATTGAAGAACCTATAATTGATAAACTTCCTCCTCAAATTGGAGATTTAGTTAATGAAATATTGAATACGCCAAATCCCTCAGAAAAATCATATAATACAGAAGTTGAAATTTTACCCAATAATGAATTTGTTATTGAAGCAACTTGTTCAAGAGTGCCGCATCCCGACGGTACTTTTGCCGGCGTTGTTGTTGTGTTAAAAAACATAACCGGACTTAAGCAAATTGAAGTTTTGAAATCGCAATTTGTATCTATGGTTGCACATGAGTTGAAAACACCTTTAGCCGCCGTTTTAGGATATTTAGAGATATTAACAAATACTTCAATTTTAGTCGCAGAAGACAAACAAAAACAATATTTGAACAGATCGCTTTTAAGATTAAAAAGTTCACTGAATTTAGTTAATGATCTGCTGGATATATCAAGACTAGAAACTACCTCAGTAATTAAACAAACAGAAATTATTGATTTATCGGAAATAATAAATAATTGTCTGGATGTTTTAGAATTAGAAATAAAAAAGAAAAAGATAATTGTTAATATTAACTCAATTTCAAATCTTCCAACGATTAAAATAGATAGAAACGATATAACAAAAATATTTTCCAATCTTTTAAGTAATGCGGTAAAGTATAATAAAGATGAAGGTAAAATTAATATTGAGTATGCAATAAATAAAAATTTTGTTTCGGTATCTATTAATGATACCGGTATTGGGTTGAAGCCTGAAGACCAAAATTCTTTGTTCCAACAATTTTTTAGGGTAAAAAATAAATACACAAGAGAAATCAGCGGCACTGGCTTGGGTTTATCTATTGTGAAAAAATTGATTGAAATAAATAATGGAAAAATTTCGGTTGAAAGTGTGTACAATGAAGGAAGTACATTTACGGTACAATTCCCTTTTAAATAAATTTACACTTAACCTAGGAGATAAATATGGCACTAATCGCTGTAATTGATGATGATCCAGATATTCTTGAAGCAAGTACTTTAATACTTGAAGCGAATGGGCATAAAGTTATTACTGCAAGTAATCCGACAACAGGTTATGAAGTTGTAGTATCAGAAAAACCTGATTTAATTATTCTTGATGTGATGATGGATGAAGCCGATGACGGATTTTTTCTGGCTCAAAGACTAAGAAAGGATAAAATTAAAACTCCGATTTTGATGTATACTTCAATTTCCAAAGCAATAGGATTGCAGTTTGGAGCAAATGATCTTGTTCCTGTCGATGATTTTGTAGAAAAACCAATTTCGCCTGAAGAATTAATTAGAAAAGTTAAAAATCTACTTTAAGAAATTTTGGAGATTTAGATATGTTGATTGAAGAAAAAACTTCGCTTGCCGAAGAAATTGATACTTTGGTTAATAGGTATGGAAAGGAAAGATCAGCATTATTAACCATTTTACATGAAATTCAAAAAAAACACCGTTACATTTCCGACTATGCACAGCAAGAAATTGCCCGTCATTTAAATATACATCCGGTTGAAGTGTACAGCGTTATTTCTTTTTACTCTTTTTTGAATTCAAAACCCAAGGGAAGAAATATTGTAAGAATTTGTCAAACTATATCATGTGATATGAAAGGTAAAGACGCATTAGTTAAAGCAGTTGAACGTGAATTAAAAGTAAAGATCGGTGAGACAACAAAAGATAACAAGTTTACTGTAGAATTTGCAAATTGTTTAGGATTATGTGATGAATCGCCGGCTATGACTGTAAACGATAGAGTTTATACAAAACTAACTCCGGAAAAAGCAATTCAAATTTTAAATGAGGTAAAGTGAGGAGAAAATGGAGACTACAAAAAAAGTTAGAGATGGTAAAGTCATTTTTTCTCCTTACACCAGAGGGGAAGGAATAATAAAAGCATTATCATTAAAAAGAGAAGATATTTTATATGAATTAAAAACTTCTAAATTAAAGGGTAGAGGCGGTGCTGGATTTCCAACTTCAACGAAATGGATGCTGACAGCGGCTTCTATCAGTGATGTAAAGTATATTATATGCAATGCAGATGAAGGCGAACCGGGAACATTTAAAGACCGAGTACTTTTGGTTGAATATCCAGAATTAGTTATGGATGGAATGGTCATTGCCGGTTACACAATTGGCGCAAAAAAAGGAATTATTTATTTACGCGGCGAATATGAATATTTATTGAAATCGCTTACAGACTATTTAAATGAAATGAGAAAAGATAATTTACTTGGGAAAAATATTTTAGGAAGGGAAGGATTTGATTTTGATATTGAAATATTTTTGGGTTCAGGCGCTTATGTTTGCGGAGAAGAAACGGCTTTAATAGAATCATTGGAGGGAAATAGAGGTGAAGCAAGAAATAGACCGCCTTATCCCGTAAATACAGGCTATAACGGAAAACCTACATCCGTAAATAATGTTGAAACTTTAGCTACAATTCCTCACATTATTTTAAAAGGTGCCGATTGGTTTTTAAATGTAGGCACTGATAAATCAACCGGATCTAAATTGTTTTCTGTTTCCGGAGATTGTGAAAAACCCGGAGTTTATGAATTGCCTTGGGGAACAACGATCAATGAAGTTCTCGATTTAGTTAACGCAAAGAATACAAAAGCGGTACAAATAGGCGGAGCATCCGGAACTTGCTTACCAAAATCACAATTCCATCGAAAACTTTCTTATGAGGATATCGCAACGGGCGGATCGATAATTATTTTTAATGAATCAAGAAATATGCTTAAAGTTTTGAAAAATTTTATGGAGTTTTTTGTTGAAGAATCTTGCGGTCAATGTACGCCGTGCAGAATTGGGAATGTTAAACTTTTAGAAGGTGTAAAACTAATTGAAAAGGGCGAGCTTACATTCACTTATTTAAATAAGCTTAAAGATCTTGGAAAAACAATGCAGGTTGCCTCAAAATGCGGTTTGGGTCAATCAAGTCCGAACTCATTTATATCAATTTTAGAAAACTTTAAAGATGAAGTGTTAAATTACCCAAACGGAGGCGGTGATGGAAGATTTTAAACATGATAGAGCGCCGATAAGTCAAAAACCTCATATTATTGAAAAACCTAAAAATCCGGAATATATTGGCGGATCGGTTAAAATTCAAATTAATGAAAAACAATTAACTGTCCCTATGGGTACAACAATTCTTGAAGCGTGCCGCGATAATAATATTCATATTCCAACATTATGCCACCATCCTGATTTATGCGTAGCTGGTGTTTGCCGTTTATGCGTTGTTGAAATTGAAGGAATGAGAACGCTTCAAGCTTCATGCGCGTTTCCTATAACGTCAACTATTAAAATTCACACATCTACACCAATGGTTAGAAAAGCCAGAAAACATATTATTGATCTTTTGTTAAGCGAACATTACGGTGAATGTTATTCATGCTTTAGAAATAATAATTGTGAACTTCAGTCTTTAGCAAAAGAGTATGGTGTTGATCATTATAATTTTGGACATAAATCCGTGCCGAAATTTGAAATTGATAATTCTTCATACTCAGTAGTAAGAGATATGGATAAATGCGTTCTTTGCAAAAGATGCGTTAGAACTTGTATTGATTTACAGGAAGTCGGTGTTCTTGAAGCAATTGACAGAGGGGCAGAAACTCATATCGGAACGTTCTTTGAAAAGCAACTTTCTGATGTAATTTGTATTAATTGCGGTCAGTGCATAAACAGATGCCCAACCGGAGCATTAAGAGCAAATGATCCGAGAGATGAAATTTGGGCCGCTATTGATGATCCGAAAAAGCATGTGGTAATTCAAACCGCGCCTTCTCCAAGAGCTGCTATAGGAGAGGAATTTGGATTAGAAGCGGGACATTCATTAACAGGAGAATTGAACACAGCATTAAAAAGAATTGGATTTGATAAAGTATTTGATACAGATTTTACAGCAGATCTTACAATTATGGAAGAAGGTACCGAATTAATTTTAAGACTTTACAACGCTCTTGTGAAAAAAGATCCAAATGCAGTATTGCCTCAATTTACTTCGTGTTCACCAGGTTGGGTAAAATATCTGGAACATTTCTATACGGACTATATCGATAATTTAAGTTCTGCTAAATCACCACAGCAAATGTTCGGAGCGGTAATAAAAACCTTTTACGCTCAAAAAGCCGAGGTCGATCCAAAAGATATTGTTACGGTTGCGCTCATGCCTTGTTCGGCTAAAAAGTTTGAATGCAACAGACCTGAAATGGTTGATTCTGGCTTTAAGGATGTCGATTATGGTTTAACAACAAGAGAACTAGCTCAAATGATCAAAGAAGCGGGAATATTTTTACCGGAAATGCCAAAATCCGATTTTGATGATCCGTTTGGAAATGCGTCAGGAGCAGGTTTGATATTTGGTGCATCGGGCGGTGTAATGGAAGCCGCATTAAGAACAGTTGTTGAATTGGTAACCGGATTAAAAGTTGAAGATATATTTGAGAATGCCAACATTATTCCGTTAAGAGGTTTTGACGGAATTAAGTATGTGGAATTACCAATTGATAAAGTCGGTGAAGTTCCGGAAATCTACAAGAAGTATTTTACCAGTTGGGATTGGTTAAAAGGAGCGACATTAAAAGTTGCAGTTGCACATGGAACCGCCAATGCCAAAAAGGTTATGGAAGATATAAAAGCCGGAGGTAAATTCAGTGAATGTCATTTTATTGAATTTATGGGTTGTCCTGGTGGATGTTTAGGTGGCGGCGGTCAGCCAATTCCGACAAGTGCGGAAATTAGAAAGAAAAGAGCCGAAGCGATTTATCAAGAAGAAGCAGGATTGCCTATTAGAAAATCTCATGAAAACCCACATGTAAATTTTATTTATGAGAATTTCCTAACTGAAGGACCTTGCGGACACTTATCACATAAACTATTACACACGACTTATGTTAAACGCGGAAAATATATTGCATAAATTAATTACAAATCAGACTCACTTTTGGGTGAGTCTGGTTAAATAAAACTATGTTTAAACTAGTACCTAAATGGGCATATAATTACGAGGAATACTGGAAATCAATTAAATCCAGGAATGTTTGGTTTATTCAGCTTCGATTTGGCGCTGTAATAATGTTAATATTTTTGTACTTTATTGCCCAGCAAATTTTCGGATTAACTTTTTCTGCAAATCAAAAGAATTGGTTTACTGCAATTTCTATTAGTATTGCCATTTACAATACTATTTTATTCTTATTCAGAAACAAAATAAAAAGCACGCCCGGCAAATTTAATGTGCTGCACTATTCACTGCTTCAAATGATTTTTGATTTAATTGCCCTTACGCTTTTGGTTTATTTTACAGGAACCATTGAAACACCAATTTATATGCTTTACATATTTCACATGATAATAGGAAGTTTAATTCTTCCAATTCATGTAATGTTTATAATGGCTACTTTGCTGGTTACTACATTTTCGTCAATTGTTGCGTTAGAGTATTTCGGAAATATTATTCATCATCATATTAGTGAAATTTACATTTGCGAAAATGTTCATAACGTAAAATTTATAATATTTTCTCTTGGCATATTTATCTTTATAATTTATACAACAATAGGAATTACAAGCAGAATTGCGAAAAAACTATATAAACGTGAACAGCAATTGAAGGAAACTCTTGAAGAATTAAATAATGCCGAAGAAGCAAAACAAAAATACATTATGGCGGTTGTTCATGAAATTAAAAGCCCGATAGTTGCCGCTCAATCAATCATTGAGTTAATAATAAATGGTTACGTGGGCGAAGTAAATGACCAAATGAAACGAAAACTTAAGCGGACGGTAAACAGAACAGATGAAGCGCTAAAACTGATAAATAATATATTACGAATTTCGAAATTAAAATTATTGAATGATATCTCATACGTAAAAATTGACCTAATGCAGATATTAAAGCTCGTTTTATCACAAAAGAGCGATTTATTAATCAGCAAACATATTGAATTAAAAGTAAACGATTTTAGAAATGAAAAACATGAGATTGACAGTGATCCCGTTATGATTGAATTGGTTTTATCTAATATTATCGGTAATGCGATAAAATATTCCAAAGAAAATCAAAAGGTTAATATAGATCTTTATGAAGAAAATAAATTTATTAAAATTGATATTTCAGATAGCGGCATCGGTATTCCTAAAAATGAAATTGATAAAATATTCCAGCAGTTTTACAGAGCTACAAATTTACCAAGCAAATACATAGAAGGAAGCGGTTTAGGTCTTTCTTTAGTAAAAGAAATTGTTGAAATATTGAACGGAACAATTAGTATTTTAAGTCCTTCAAAAATCGGGAATAATGAATTCCCGGGTACAAGCGTTATAGTTAAATTTCCAATAATTCAAGAATCATAAAAAAGATAAATTATATGAAAACTACTTTCAAACTAATGCTAGCAATCTTTATATCCTTTAATACATTTAATGCTCAAACTATTAAAATTTATGGTAATATAAAAGCTTTTAATAAGTTTATTGAAAACGTAAATATATATTTACTTGAAAATGATAGTCATAAAATTTCTAATAAAAATGGATATTATGAATTTGAAATAGATAAACTCGGTAACTATGCAATCCAATTTTCACACATCGGATTTAAAAACCTTACAAAGAAAATAGAAGTAAATTCATTTAAGGATATTGAATTGAATATTTCTTTGGAACCAAATGATCTTAACATTGGTGAAGTAGTTGTAAGCAGTTCAAAGAATGATAAATTGCTAAAGGAATCAATTATCCCGATTGAATACACTTCTCAAACAAAAATTGAAACTAGCAACGCTCTTACTATCTCGGATTTAGTAAGTAAAAATGCCGGAATAAATTTAATTACAGACGCTCCTTGGGCAACAACAATCAATATAAGAGGATTAAGTAAGCAAAATCTTGTTTATATGATCGATGGAAATAGAATTGAAACGTCAACAAATTTATCTGCCGGATTATCGTTAATTGATCTTAACAATACTGAAAATATAGAAATTGTAAAAGGCGGAATCTCATCTTTGTACGGAAGCGGGGCAACCGGCGGTATTATAAATATTAAAAGCAAAGAACCTAAATACGGTAATAATTTTTTCATTAATCCAAGATTAAGTACGTCTTATAATTCAGCAAATAAAAATTTTAACAACAGCCTTAGTTTAAATACGGGTGGACAATATTGGTCATTTTTAATCAGCGGATTATATAGAGACGCAGATAACGTTAGAACTCCAAACGGTACTATGGAAAACAGCTCCTTTCAGGACGAAAGCTTAAACGGAAAACTTAAACTCATGCCAATTCATAATGTTGAAGTTGATTTAACTTATAGTAAATATTCGGCATACGATGTTGGTTTGCCGGGCGGTGATCCTTTTCCCGAAACCGCAACGGCAAAATATATTTATGCTAAAAGAGAACTTTACAGCGGAGAAGTAAATTTCTATAATTTGTCAAATTATTCCTTAAGAACACAGCTTAAATATTATCATCAAAAAATTGATAGAAATGTGGAAGTAAGACCAAACGCAAATGCCGTATCAAATCCAAATGCTCAGCATTCAATGGATGGATTGAGTATTCAAAACAATTGGCTAATTACTGATAATAATAATTTAATAACTGGAATAGATTATTGGCAGAGAAAATACGAAGGAATTAGAACTACAACAAATAAAAAAGCAAATATAATTACTGTTGATAAACCTGTTCCAGATTCAAAATTCGCAAATCTTGGATTTTTTGCAAGTGATGAAATTTATTTATTTGAAAATGATCTAGCTCTTTCATTAGGCGGAAGATATGATTTAATAAAAATTTCAAATGAAGAAACCAAAAATCCGTTATATGTAATTAATAATGGCGTTACTAATACAAACACCAGAAACAATGACGCATCTTATTCTGCTTATGATGAAAAGAATAATTCATTCAGCGGAAGTTTGGGACTGCTTTATAAAGTAATGCATAATTGGGATTTTACATTTAACTCTGCTTATACTTTCAGATCACCTTCGCTTGAGGAACGTTATCAATATATTGATTTGGGAGGCATTAAATATTTCGGCAATCCTAATTTAAAACCGGAAAAGGGAATATCATTAGATGCGGGATTTAGAGTTTGGAATGATGATTTTCATTTTAGGTTAAATACATTTTTGAATGAACTTTCAAATTTGGTTATTGACAAAGAAGTCGCACCAGATAGTTTGTACAAAAAAGATAATGTAGGGAAAGCCGAACTATATGGTTTTGATTTTAGCAGTGAATATATTTTCTATAAAAATAATTATCTGTACGCCACCGCTTCATATGTTATTGGTAAAGATAAGACTGAAGATTCATACTTACCGCAAATTCCGCCTTTGACCTTAAATCTAGGCGTAAATTATAAATTTATCGATGAAATAATATTCGATTTATCAATGAGGATTGTTTCTGATCAAAATAAAATATCTTTTGATGAAAAGAGAACGGGCGGCTATACAACTTTTGATTTAAGATTAAATTCAGATCAGTATTATATTTTAAAGACATATTTTCAATTAATTATTGGAGTTGATAACATATTTGATAAAGCTTATAGAAATCACTTATCAACATTCAGAGGAGTTAATTTAATTGAACCCGGAAGAAATCTGTTCGCAAAAATAAATATAGAATTCAGATAAATGGAAACTTGGTTTTATATCGCCTTAGTCTCTGCGCTATTCTCGGCATTTGCGGCTATTTTTCAAAAAAAAGTACTGTTCAATTTTTCAGCGCTTGAATTTTCATTCTTGCTTTCAATTTTTAACTTGTTAATTGCGCTAGCACTTTTCCCATCAATGGATTTTTCCAAAATTACTGCTGTCGGTTTGGTTGTTCTATATTTGAAAACAATTATAGGATCAATTGCTTTTCTAAATATTATGCTTGCAATTAAAAATTTGGAAATAAGCAGCGCGCTGCCATTAATGACTTTAACTCCGGTAATAGTTACACTGCTTTCTTTCATTATTCTAGGTGAAAAAATTACAGAATTAGAATTTCTTGGGATGCTAATATTTTTAGTCGGTACATATATTTTAGAGCTGAAGTCAAAAGATAAATTTCTTGATCCAATTAAGACTTTAGTAAAAACTCAATATCATAAATATATTTTTTATGCTTTAATTTTATTATCTGTATCATCTGTAATTGACAAACTCATAGTTGTTGATCTTAAGTTATCTCCGTTCAATTTCGTTGTTTTTCAGCAGATATTTCTTGCCATAAATTTTACATTTATAATTTTACTTAGAAAAAATGATCCTATCATCATTTTTAAGAAAGTAGACAAAAGCAATTTCCTTTGGATATTATTAATTGCTTTTCTGACAATTGGTTACCGTTATACACAAATTGAAGCCGTAAAAATTGCTCCGGTCGCGTTGGTGCTTACGGTAAAAAGAACTTCGGTATTTATAGCATCAATGTTGGGTGGAAAAATATTTAAAGAAAAAAAATTGCTTCAAAAGGGAATTGCAATTATTCTGATTCTTGTCGGCGCTTATATTTTAAGTTAAAGTTGTAACAAATTCATTAAGGATTTGAAACAAACTTAAAATATTTCTTTGGTAAAAGTTCACAAACGTATTCCGCTTCTTTTAAATCATTAAAAATTCCATAAACAGTTGAACCGCTTCCGCTCATTAAAGAAAAAACCGCGCCGTTTTTATAAAGAATTTCCTTAATCGCCTTAATTTCAGAATATTTCGAAAACACATAAGTCTCAAAATCATTTTGCAAATTATTTTTTAAGAATGTAAAATCCGGCTCTTCGTTTTTTAAAAAATATTCATAATTAAAATTTGGTGATTTAGGAATAATATTTAAAAAAGCTTCTTTTGTTGATATATGAATTCCGGGATTTACAATTAAAATCGGGAATTCTAAATACATTTTGCTTAATTCTAAAATTTCACCGCGCGATGAACCGACAGACGGTTTTGAATCTATAAAAAAAGGAACATCCGAGCCTAAATTTAATGCCGCTGTTTTTAATTTCTCCGAACTGATCTTTAAATCAAACATTTCATTTAATCCCATTAAAGTAGAAGCCGCGTTTGAACTTCCGCCGCCCATTCCGGCTCCTATTGGAATAATTTTTTCTAAGAATATTTTTACACTTATTTTTCTATTTATAATTTTTTCTATTTCGGTAACTGCCCTTAGAATAAGATTTGAGGGATCTTTAACCAAATCAATGTTATTTGAATCAAATATAAAATTTTTTGAATGCTCAAAAGTTAATATATCGCAAAGATCATATATTGGATAAAAAAATGTTTTTAAATCGTGATAACCGTCAGCTCGTTTTTTTGTTATATTCAAACCTATATTAATTTTTGCAGGTGAATTAAGTACTAATTTTTCCATCAATATATTCTCTTAAAATTTTTATATGTGCTGGAGTTGAGCCGCAGCATGCTCCAATTAATTTTGGTTGTAAACTTAAAGATGATTTTACAATTTCCAAATATTCTTTGGGCGAAACACCGCAAGTAATGTCAGAATCATTATAATCTCCGCTTCCGCAGTTCAAGTAAAAACCCCAATTGTTAATTATAAATTTTGAATTTATAAAATTTCGAAATACTTTCGGGGAAATGCAATTCAAACTAATTAACAAAGGATTATAATGTTCAACGAAATTTATTACTTCAATTAGATTTTCGCCGCTTAATATTTTTAGATCTTCTGTTACCAAGATACTTATTATAAAAGGTATATTATTTTTTGAACAATGTTGACAAATTATTTTAATTTCATCAAAATGACTTTGTGTTTCATTAAGTATTAAATCGGCGCCGTATTTATAAAGTAAATCAATATGCAATTCATGATTTTCTTTGAGATCTTTTTCTGTTATTGTTCTTTTTAATTGATAACTGTCTTCAGCCGGAGGATTTGAACCCGCAATTAAAATATCATGATCTTGTCTGGCATCTTTTGCAATATTTAGACTTATCTCAATTGCTTTTTCCTGACTGAATTCCGGGTTTGATTTTTTTAAGGAAACCGGATTTGTTCTAAATGTATTTGCTGTAATAATATCGGCGCCGGATTGAATATACTCTTGATGAATTTCTTTAACTTTATTCGGCAATTTGAAATTCAAATAACTTGTCCACAAATACTTATCGGATTTATATCCCAACTGCTGAAGTAAACTGCCGACAGCGCCGTCAAGTAATAACGGCTTATTAAGATTTGAAAATTTCTCACTAATATTATTACATTTCATTTGAAAGTACACTAAGCAAAAATGAAAAATATTCGGAAACTAAATTGGGAAGTTCATCATATTTATTTAATTCAAATTTGCAGCTGATTTTAACGAAATCTCTTTTGGTAAATTTTACTAAATTGTTATTATTAAAAAGAATATAGTTTGATCGGCTAAAATGATAATCCCAAGGTGAATCTGAAATTGAAAAAAAAACTTTCCGTTTTTGAAATTTATTGTAATTATTTAAAATAAACGGATAATATTTATCGAGAAAAATTCCATCTAAATGAAGAGTTGAACTAAAGAAATTTCCCCACCAAAACATTGTTCTAAAATTAAATATTTTATCTTGAGAAAATAATTTTGGATAATCCAAAACTACGTAGGGAAGTTGAAGATAATTTTCTCCTTTAAATATTTTACCGTAAGTAATATCAATATCTTTATGAAAATTAAAATTAGATGAAGTTATTTTATTTTGAATTTCCTTTCTTACTTCTTCAAAGTGAAGCTGCATCTTTTCAATAATTTTGATCTTTGCCTTTAAAAATAATTTGTCGTTTATTATGTTATTTTCATATTCCGATAATTTCAAATTATTTCCAGTCTTTTATTTTTTAACCGCGACGGCAATATTTAAAATGCCAGTAAAATCTTCTAATTTAACTCTTATGTATGAAGGAATTTTCCCGCCGATATTATCTTTTACCAAAACTTTGTTTGTATTTAAATCTGTTGTAAATATTTCCTCGTTTTGATCATCAAAAATTGTGAAAAAACTTTTCGATGAACTAATTTTTGTAGCCGTAAGAGAAATAACAATTGAATCGGAATTGAAATCAACAAATTCAGCAAAATTGTAAGTAAATTTATTAGCGTTCAAAGTATAGACAAAACTATTCTCAACATTCGCAATTACGGGAATATTATCATATTCCGGAAGGTCAATATCAATTAGTGAATCTAAAAAATTATTATTATTATCTTCTCTGCATGAAGATAGCAAAAGAAAATTTAATAATAAAAAAAGAAAAACAGTTAAAATCGATTTCATAATTCCTCACAAATTTCATTCAAAATAAACTGCGTCCGCTTCAATCTCAACAAGCATTTCAGGCATAATTAAATTTTTAATTTCTACCATAGATGTTGCCGGTTTTATATTTCTAAAATATTCGCCATGGGCTTCACCTATAATTTGCCAATCGGAAATATTTTTAACGTAGATTCTTGTTCGTACAATATTTTCTAAAGCGGCGCCAAATTTATTTAGAGCAAGCTCAATATTTTTTATTGTTTGAATTGTTTGAAGGTAAGGATCGTTAATTCCAATTAAATTTCCATTTTCATTTAACGCAGTTGTTCCGGAAATGTAAATGTGCGGACCAACTTTAACAGCTCTGGAATATCCGACAATATCTTCCCAAACAGCATTCGATGAAATATTTATTCGATCAGACTGCATGATTGATTATCCTTCTTTCCAAATAATTTATATCTATGTTTTGAAATAATATCATAACAAAAATCTCTTATGGATACCGGCACAATTTTGATAATTTTTAATAATTTGTAAATTTTAGGCAAGTCGGAAATTAGCTCAAGAATTGCGGTGGACTTAATATATTTTTTGTCATTTTTTAATAAAACAATTGTATGATCCGGAATATTTCCCAATTCATATTTTTCAACAAGATTTTTTCCGGTTAAAGAATTTGACGGAATGTAATTGTATTCATTTGAATTGATATTTTTCTTTAGAAAATTGACAGAAGAATTACAAAGCGAACATACGCCGTCGAACAAAATTATTTTATCCATAACTATAAATTAAAATTATTTATCACAACATAACCAATAATTCATTTATAATAAATTGCAAAAGTTTTGGTAATATTAACGTTTTTTAATGAATCAATTCTGAATTCCAATTCATCGTAATTTATTTCAATTTCTCTGTAGTTTACTCCATTGTAATTTTCATTTGACGCGGCTAATATTATTTTTTCATCCATATTATTAAGTGTGAATTTTAGTAATTTTACTCCCCAGCCGTTTGGACAAGAAGTAGTATCTGATTGACTAAAATCAACTTTTTTATTATTAGATGTAAGTTTATAGGTTGTAAAATATATCTGTGTGAAAGGTCTTTTATATAAATGATAAGTTGAATCCAAGACTTGAACTTCCATTCTTACATTTACTTTAATCGGATCAAATTCAGGTTCAAGTATTTTATTTCCGCAAAAATTAAACGCGAAAATAAAAACTATAATAATAAAAATATTTCTTAACGACTTACCGTTAATTTTTATATTTATGCAGTTGAAAATCTTCATAGACAAAATCAAAATAGGGAATAAAACTATTTAAAACTTTTCCATAATGCAAATTGCTTAAATCGTCTTTTTCACTTGTTACAAAATCAAAATCGGAAATATATGGAACTCTAATCAGTTCGTTACTTTTTTGTTTTGGAAAAAGGCAGAAAACGCGTTTTTTGTAAGAAGCCGCTAACTGCAGTGTAAAGGAATCGACCGTAAAAACAAAATTGGATTTTGAAATTAGTGACGCATATTTATCGAATTCGTTTGTTAAGAAAATATTTTCTTTGCCATCGGAAATTTTTTCCGCTTCCTCGATATTGTTCTGCTCAAACGCAACTATAATATTTACTTCATAATTTTTTAGATATTTTATCAATTTTTTATAATTGTCTATTCCCCAAAAAGTATTGTTTACTTCACCTGAAATATTAATAATTGCTAAAAGTTTGGTATAACTGAATTGCGACAAAATATATCTGCCAATATCTTCGTCGTGTACTTTATTAGTTTTGTATAAAATGTTTAATCGTGATTTATCAACAGTGAATTCAAATACTTCGCACAATTGAAGAATTCTATCAACATAATGATTTGAAATGATATTTAGTTTATCAACAATATGACTGAATGTTTTATCACTGATATTATTGAATCCTATCTTATATTTTGAACTTACCAAAGAAGAAAATAAAATTTCAGTTTCGTTAATATTTTCACTGCAATTTATCAATACATCAAATTTATTTTTTCTTAATAAAAATGATTGAAATATTTGCTTGCTGAAATCCTTTTCGCAAACAATGATAGAATTTACATATGGATTATTTTTAAATATTATTTCATTATTCTCGTTTGCTAAAACAGAAATATTCGCTTTTGTGTTTTCATAAATTAATTGAGGAAGCGGAGTAATCATAAGAGATTCAGATTTGTTTTTTAAGATAATTATTAAAACATTAGAATTTTCATTTAATGATATTTTTTTGTTTGATTTTTTTTTTGAAACTAGATTAGTTATGACTTTGGTGGTTATTATTTTTAGATATTTCTTTAGGTAGTTCAAAATTATTTCGCTGTATGATTTAGAAATACTTTACGAATCTCATAACTTGAGAAGGAAATTTAATGCTGACCAAAGCTAAAATAAATAAAAAAACATTTTCAATAATTTTTAACAAACCAACTTTTTGACCGTCGACTGTTCCGTGGCATCCGCAATCGATATTTAAATTTCTGATAACCGCAGAAAAAACAGCAATCGTAAATAAAAATAGGAGAGTGGCAATAATAATAGAATTTTCTTTTACAAAAACGCCGAGCAGCAAAAGTGATCCGGAAATTAATTCAATCCAAGGAATTGTTATTGCTAAAATATTTATTAATACAAGCGGGAAGAGTCTGTAATATTCTATTGAATTTGCAAAGTACTCTAAATTATTAATTTTGCCCAATCCGCTTAAAATAAAATAAACCGCAAGATATAACCTTGTGATTGCAATTATATAATTTATGGTCTTTTGCTTATTCATCTTTACCCTTGATTGTTGGAAGTTCGGCTTCAGTCCAAGCTGTTATTCCACCAACAAAAACGTAAAGATTATTGTAGCCGATTTCCGACATTTGCACAGCCAAACGTTTACTTATATCGCAGTCATCACCGCTGCAGTAAACAATGATAAGTTGATCTTTTGAAATGTTTGATAATTTTGGATCGTTGCTTGAAAAGCTGAATTCCGGAATATTTATTGCTCCCGTAATATGATTTTTTTTAAAATCCCATTGGTCTCTTGCGTCTATGAATAACGCGGATTTTTCATTAAACAGTTTAATGGTCTGCGCTAAATCGATTCCTCTAAGATTATTTTCCGTAATATTTTCACCAAGTTTCACATAATTTATTATTACTTCATTTCTTATAAAATCTATTCCGTCTGACGAAAATGAATTATAAAAAATTCCCATGAAAATTGAGAGAAGTAGAATCCCGAGTACTGCTTTTATGTTTATGTTTTTTAGCATAAAATAATGTTAATTAAATTATTCGTTAACTAAAACACAATTTTGCGGAATTTCAGGTTTAACCAAAATCGTATATTCTTTTTGAAGTAAAACTTTTCCAGGCTCCATTCCTTTTTTCTTATGCACAAATTTAGCGAAAGTATATGAAACCGGTGCGGTGCCGGCAGTTTTTGCCTTACTGTAATACGCGGCAAGCGAAGCTGTTTTTTTAATTATTTCCTTTGGCATAACTTCTTTCAAATTTTCAACTCTAAGCACAACGTGCGAACCCGGTAAACCTCTAGCGTGAAACCAATAATCATTTTGTTTCGCGAATTTAACAGAAAGGTAATCATTGCTTTTACTGTCTCTTCCTATGTAAACAGAATATTTATCGTCTATCAAGTAAAGCCAATATTTAAATTTTTCTCCGGAATCCATCTTAATAATATTTTCTTTTTTTGTAATTAGTTTATTATATAAATATTCAATTTTATCAATCGTATCGGCATTTTTAAAATAATCATATTCCGTTAAAAGTGTATTATATTTTTGTTTTGCGGATTCAAATAATTCTACAGATTTGTTAAAATTTATTTTTTCATCTTTAGCTTTTTCAAAGTATTTATTGATATTTTCGTTCGGATTTAATTTCGGATCAAGTTTTATCTTAAGTTCATCAGTTTCTTCATTTGATTTTAGAATTATTTCTTTCATGCCTTTTTTAAGTGAATCCATATTTGACAATAATGTATTTCCATATGAATAATATAGGCTTTCGTTTGAACCATTTTCAATCCGGATTTTTAAATTATTTAATTTTGCCGAGAGATTTGAAATTTCTGTATCGAAATATTTCTCTAATTCATTTTTAAAATTTGATTTTGCGTTTAATCTATAGAATGAAGCAGAATAATATTGCAAAGCATCATTAAAATTTGAAAAATCTTTATAATTATCTTCAGTAATTATTGTTTTAAATGTAGAAGGGAAGAACATCATTTTTTGAAGATCTATGCTAAAACCAACTCTAATATCTTCGTTCAAAAATTCTCTAACAATATTTTGAAAAATATTCCAAATTGAATTTTCGTTTTCAGAAATTCTGAAATCAATTTCAATTTTTATTTCGTTGGAGAGCATCGGAAATAATTTTTTCAATTCATTTAAATCACTGATTGCATTGTCCCGGTTAAGTATGCTAGGATGATTTGAACCGCTAAAGAAAATTTGTTTTAAATCTTTATTTATATCATCATTATTTGATTTTTTAAAACTTTGTACTTCATTTAAATTTTCAGAATAAAAAATATTTGTCTTATTACCTTTAATTGAAAACAGAATAAAAGTCTCGCCCAAATTAAACTTTACTATTCTGTCGTTTTCTGCAATTTCAACATTATGCACTTTTTTATTAAGAGCATTATCAAAAAACTGCATAAAATTTTTCTTTGCTTTGAAATGAACATCTTTTAAAAATATTGATGTTGAATGAGGATTTGTATCAATTATTAAATGTCTGTTCGGGAATTCATTACTAGGAATTTTTAAGAAAAGTTTATCTTTTTCCTGGGAGTAAACATCCGTAATTCTGGCTCCAATCAATTCAGGAGAAATATCGTTGACGGACCTTAGTAAATAAAAATAATTTCTATACATTAAGCGTAAGTTTCTTACTTATTTAGGGAATCCTTTATCTCTTCGTTCTTTCTCGGTTAATTTAAATACTGTTCTAAATAATTCTTTATCTATTTCGGTCAGTTCAACATTTCTTCTTTGCATAACTCTTTCGGCAACTTCTATACTTCTATCTATATCATAAGTTGTCAATGCTTCCGATCCGCCCCAGCTGAATGAAGGAATATATCTTGGTGGAAAAGTTCCGCCGAAAATATTGCTTGAAACACCAACTACCGCTCCGGTATTAAATGATGTATTAATTGCCGCTTTTGAATGATCGCCCATAGTTAAACCAATAAACTGCTTACCGCTGTCAATCAATTGATTGTTAATAAGAACTTTTATAGTTCCGTAATTATTCTTTAAATCGCTGTTGGTTGTTCCGGCTCCAAGATTTACCCATGAACCCAAATATGAATTTCCTAAAAATCCATTATGCTGTTTATTGGAATAACTGTGAATAATCGTATTTTCAATTTCTCCGCCTATTTTACTCACTTTCCCAACGCTGGTATTATGGTATATTGTTGCGCTCATTTTAACAATTGATTCTTCACCAATAAAAACTGGTCCTTGAATAGAAGCATTATGCATAATTGTAACGTTATCTCCAATAAAAATGGGTCCATCTTCCGCATCTAAAATTGCTCCCGGTTTTATAACCACATTTTTACCCAAGAAAATATCTTTCTTATTGAGTAAATACACTCCTGGAAATTCTTTAATGAAATTTTCCTGTTCACTAGTTAATTTTTTATAATCTTTAATAAGCTCTTGATGATTGTAAGTAATCAAATCCCAAGGATAATTTATTATTGTTACATCGACTTCTTTAACAGGTAAGTTCGGGAAATCATTTTTAGATAGAACATCTTTTAACGAATTGCTTATTTTTTCCAAATTTTTACCGCTTACACGAGCTCCGATAAAATTGTTATTCGAAATAAATAATTCGTCTTTACCTTCGAACGGTATTTGATTTACCAAAGTATCGTCAGTAAGAATTCTTCCGTTAAGAAAAAGCATCATATCGGACATCACATGATTTACAATTTCTGCCGGATGATTTTGCTTTATTAAATTGCTTAGATAACCGCGAGTATTAAGCTCTACTCTTACATTCGGATAATTTCTTCTAATCTTTCTGTGTAAAGATAAAATCCCGCATTTCAAATGGTAAGAAGGCCTGATTAAAGTCAACGGCTGAAGTTGTTTATATTCTTCATCTTCAAATATGCATAAACTTTTCAAAGTTAACCTTTTATTTATTAGAGAATAAGTGATTCCCAAGTATCGACATAATTACCTTTTAATTGAGAAGATGCGGATTTATCAATAATTACAAAAGCTTCTTTGTGCATTTGGATTATTGAAGCAGGGCACATAGCAGTAATCGGTCCTTCCACAGCAGCTTTTATTGCTTCGGCTTTCCCTTCACCTGAAGCGACAAGCAGTAATTCCTTTGCATCCATAATTGTTCCTACTCCCATTGTTATCGCGTATTTCGGAACATCTTCGCCTTTTTCAAAAAATCTTTTATTATCGTCTCTTGTGGTTGGAGTTAATGTTTTAATCCTTGTCCTTGAACCTAATGATGAACCGGGTTCATTAAATGCTATATGTCCGTTTGCGCCAATTCCTAATACTTGAATATCAATTCCGCCGAAACTTTTTATTCTGTCCTCATACCAATTGCAAAATAATTTTATATCGTTCGCCATTCCTTGCGGAACATGAATAAACCTTGGATCCAAATTAATTTCCGAAAAGAAATTCTTCTGCATAAAATAATGATAACTTTGATCATGCGATGGCGGAAGACCGATATATTCGTCTAAGTTAAAAGTTACAACTTTAGAAAAATCCAATCCTTCGTATTTGTGCAGTCTTATTAATTCTTTATACAAACCCAAAGGTGTGCTCCCGGTTGCCAAACCAATTACTAAATTCGGCTTTTTCTTTAAACGATCCGCAATAACTTTTGCGGCTTCTTGACTTAATGATTCATAATCATTTTTAATAATAACTAACATATATATTCCTTAAAATTTATGATGTTGCACTTTTTAATTTTTTCAACGTAAAAACAACCATTAATGAAGCTAATGCCGCACAAACAATTAAAATTAGGAAAAATTGCCACAATTCCCATTCCTGATAAAACCTTCCAACAAAACCGGCTAAATAATTTCCTGTCGCTGTAGCTCCAAACCAGCCGCCCATTAAAAGTCCCTTCATTTTTGGCGGGGCAACTTTTGATACAAACGAAAGTCCCATTGGACTTAAATGCAGTTCAGCAATTGTAAGCGTAAAATAAGTACCTATTAAATAAAAAGGACTGACTGTAATAGCGGATGTGGAACCATTTAACGTATAAACCGGTGCTAAACCCAGAGACGCAATAATCATAATTACGTAGGCTATTGCCGTAATTAACATTCCAATTCCAATTTTTGCGGGAGAAGACGGTTCTTTACCTTTTTTATTTAATTTTGAAAAATAATTTATAATTATTGGTGTAATTAAAACTATAAACATTGGATTAAATGCTTGAAACTGTTCTGGTGAAATTTTTCCTGATTCTGGTAAAGATGAGATTTTATATATGAGTAGGGATAATCCAGCTAATGTAAATATTCCGCCAAAAGATTTTATTTTAGAAGAATTAGATTTTTTCAACAAAGCAGCTAAACCGAAAATCGCAAAAAGTATTGCATGCAGACTAACAACATCAAAAAGTAAATATGTGAATTTCCCAACAAACTGGTGAGTATAATCTCTTGCAAATAAAGATAATGCGGCGCCGTTTTGATGAAATGCCATCCAGAAAAATATTACTATTCCGAAAACTGTTAACAAAGCGATTATTCTTTCTTTTTCCTGCTGCTTAGTTAAAACAACATCTTTTTCTACTTTTACTTCTTTTTTTGATTGGTAATCGGCTTGTTGATAATATTTTCTAAAAGCTGTAAATATTATTAGTGAAAAGATCATTCCAATTGATGCAATTCCAAATCCGGCATTATAACCTTGGGCTAATGTTGCGCCAAAATTATTCATTAAAAAACTTTTTATTCCGGCTGCGGCAAATGGAGCATAAAATGCTCCCACATTTATTCCCATATAAAAAATATTATATCCGGCATCCTTTAAAGAAATTTCAGAATGACCGTACAAGTTTCCAACCAAAACAGAAATATTTGCCTTAAACATACCATTGCCAATTGCAATAACAAACAAACCGGCAAATACTAAATAAGAATTATCGGTAGGTATTGCCATTATTGCGTAGCCGATACCCATTACAATTGCGCCAAATATAATTGTTTTACCATAACCTAAAACATTATCGGCAATCCAGCCGCCCAAAATTGGAGTAAAATATACTCCTGCCATGAAAATTCCATAAATATTTGTTACAGTTGCTTGGTCCCATTTAAAATTTTCTTGAAGATAATACACAAAAATTGCGATCATTGTATAAAATCCAAATCTTTCCCACATTTCCGTAAAAAAGAGTACAGCAAGTCCTTTGGGATGATTTTTAAACACGCAAACCTCTTGTCTTATAATTGATGATTTCTACTTAAATAGCCTAATAATAGTAAAATTACAATATTTTAATTAGAATAAAAAATTATAAGTTGTTATAAAAAAAGCCATTTGATATATTTGAATTTATGAAAGAATCGTATAAGAAAATATTAACCATATTTGCAATTGCCGCATCTTTTATTGCAATTTTAGCCTTTATTTTTGATGTTATAATTATGCCTTTATATGTTGAAGGAGATGAAATAGAAGTCCCTGATGTAATCGGATTATCGCAGGAAGAAGCTGCCGAAATATTGGATGACAATGGTTTAGTTGCCGCATTTGAAGGTCCAAGATATAGTGAGAAAATACCAAAAGACCACGTAATTTTTCAGAAACCGGAAGCCGGAAGTTTAGTTAAAAAAAATAGAACAATTCATCTTCATATCAGCAGCGGCAATCCTCTTAAAGTTATGCCTGATCTCGTAGGAAAATCTGTTAGAGATGCACAAATAACTTTACAAAGACTTGGTTTTGAAATTTCAGAAGTTGAGCAAGTTAATTCTGAATTTTCCATTAATACGGTTGTAGAACAATTTCCAATTTCGGGTTTAAATTTATCGAATGGATCAAAAATAAAATTATTTGTAAGTGTTGGTCCAAATATTGGGATGGTCCGAGTTCCAGATATTTTGGGAATGTCGTATAAAGAAGCAACTTCAACACTTGAGACAAATTCGCTTTCGGTTGGAACAATTACTTATGAAGTATCAAAAAACTTACTTCCAAATACTGTAATTTCACAATTTCCTAGTAAAAATACTTTAGTTGCTGTTGGGGACTCAATAGATTTGTTTATAACTAAAAGTCAAGATTAAAAATGGCATTATTAGCACCTTCAATACTTGCTGCAGATTTTACAAAATTATCCAATCAAATAAGAGCCGTTGAATTAGGCAATGCAGATTTTATTCATTGCGATGTGATGGACGGACATTTCGTTCCGAATTTTACATTTGGACCAATTGTAATTTCAGCGGTAAAAAAATTGACTAAAATTCCTCTTGATGTGCACTTAATGATTAATAATCCTCAAAATCTTATTAAAGAATTTGCAGAAGCTGGTGCAAATATTTTAACTATCCATCAAGAAAATAATGAACATTTGGACAGAACCATTCAGCTTATTAAGGAGTTTGACGTAAAAGCAGGTGTTGCTGTCAATCCTGCAACGCCAATTGAAATGTTATTGCCGGTTTTGCCAATTGTGGATTTGGTTTTAATTATGTCGGTCAATCCCGGTTTTGGAGGTCAATTTTTTATTGATTATACTTTGGATAAAATTGTTAATCTTAATAGAATTAAAAAGTCAAAAAATTATAATTTTTTAATAGAAGTTGATGGCGGAATTACAAAGGAAAATATTAAAAAAGTTAAAGACGCAGGTTGCAATGTTATTGTTGCAGGAACCGCTGTATTTAAAAATGAAAATATTACCGAATCAACTGTTGAATTAAAGAACTTAATAATGGATTAAATTATGGAATTAGCATTTATCGGTGCGGATATTGTGACACCGTTTAGAATATTAAAAAAGGGAACAATTACAACCAAAAACGGAATGTTTTATCAAGTTGGTCCTGAATCAAAATCTCAAATTCCTGCAGGAATAAAAGCTTACGATGTAAGCGGAAAATATATTTTCCCCGGATTTATTGATCTTCTCGTTCATGGCGGAGCCGGCGGTTACGGTTTTTCCGATGAGTCTGACGAAAGCATAAAAAAAATCAGTGAATATTTTATAACAAAAGGTTCAACATCAATTCTTGCTAGTCTTCACGCAAAACCGAAAAAAGCTGTTCTGGATGATTTAAATAGAGTTGCTAAATATATTAAATCAAATCCAAAAACAAACATTGTCGGAATTCATATGGAAGGTCCGTATTTGAATCCCGAATTAAAAGGAGCGATGAATGAAAATTATTTATGGAAACCATCCATTGAATCTTTTAAAGAAATGTGGGAAGCGTCTTTAGGCTTAATGAAAATGATGACAATTTCACCGGAATTGGACGGAGCTTTGGATGTAATTAGAGAAGCGTCTTTTAACGGTGTTGTTTGTTCAATTGGTCATTCTACAGCGACTTATGAACAAGTTGATCTTGCAATTGATCACGGTGCAGCACATATAACACATATGTTCAACGCCATGAAACCAATAAATCATCGAAATCCCGGAGTTGCAATTGCGGCGCTTTTAAGGGATGAACTTAAAGTTCAATTAATTGCCGATACTTATCATGTCCATCCTGCAACTATGGAATTTCTGTTGAAATCAAAAACTTCAAAAGGAATAATTTTAATTACCGATTCTATTCGAGTAGGAGGAATGCACGAAGGCGAAAAGACCCAATTTTCCGATCAGAGCGTTACTCTGTCCGGTAATAAAGCTGTAATGGAAGACGGAACAATTGCGGGAAGTACACTTACATTAAATAGAGCAATTAAAAATATTTGTGATACTACCGGAGCAAAATTGCCTGAAGCAGTTAGAATGGCAACTGTTAATCCCGCTAAAGTTATCAAATTGGACAGCGGAATTATATCCAGTGGAAAACCCGCGGATTTTGTTGTTTTGGATAAAGATCTTAATGTTGAAATGACAATTATGAATGGTGAAATAAGATATATTTCTGAAAATGTGAAATTTTAATGGGTGATTTTTATAATCAATTACTAAATTCAAAAGTTCCTTTGGTAATGGGAATTTTAAATGTAACACCTGATTCATTTTCAGATGGAGGTAAGTTTTCAGATAAAAATTCAGCTGTTGATCACGCATTAAAAATGATTGATTCAGGAGCTGATATTATTGACATTGGTGGTGAATCCACACGACCAGGATCAGATATTATTTCCGCAGAAGAAGAATTTAACAGAGTTATTCCTGTTTTAAGAGACATTAGGAAAATTGATAAACAAATTATAATTTCCATCGATTCTTTCAAATCTAAAATAATTGAGCGGTCATTGGAATTTGGAATTGAAATTGTTAATGATATCAGCGCCGGAATGTTTGATAATAATATTTTTGAAATCGTAAAAAATAATAAATTGACTTATGTACTAATGCATATGAAAGGAACACCAAAGAATATGCAGGTCAATCCCAATTACCATGACGTTGTTAAAGAACTTTATGATTTTTTTGAATTGAAAATTATCGAATTGTTCGAACAAGGAATTCAAAAAATAATTGTTGATCCGGGAATTGGATTTGGAAAAAGGGTAAAAGATAATTTCCAAATTCTAAATAAACTTGATAATTTTAAGAAATTGAGTAAACCTCTTTTAATTGGATTATCTAAAAAATCTTTTCTTGGTAAATCATTAAATATTGATGTTACGGAAAGAGATAATTCTACGATAATTAGTGAAACCATAGCGGCATTAAAAGGTGCAAAAATTATTAGAACACACAATGTTAAAAATACGGTTGAATTAAAAAAAATATTTAATTTTATTACAGAACCTGAACTATTGAATGTTTGAAATATTTAAAATAGGTTTTTTACCCTTCACACTCGTTGATCTTATAGATATTCTTCTTGTTACGTTTATTATTTATAAACTCTACAAAAAGATCAGAGGTACAATTGCCGCGCAAATATTTATTGGATTGGTTATTATTTTATTCCTTTCGTTTGTTGCTCAAGCAGTAAATTTCAGAGCTTTAGGTTGGTTATTAAATTTAATAACTGATATTTGGGTAATAGCTTTTATTGTTTTATTCCAACCTGAAATCAGAAGACTTTTGGTAATTCTTGGTAAAAATCCGCTATTTAATATTTTTGTAAAGAATGACGAAATAAATTCAGCAGCAGATATTATTACTGAAGCCGCTTTTGAACTCGCGCAGCATCAGCACGGAGCTTTAATTGTTTATCTAAAATCAACCGGCTTGAGAAGCGTTATTGAAAGCGGGGAAATATTGAACGCGAAATTAAATAAAAACATGCTGCGTTCTATTTTTTTCCCGAGAAGTCCTTTGCACGATGGTGCGGTGATTGTTAACAATAACATTATTGAAGCCGCAAGATGTACACTGCCATTAACGGAAAGAACATCAATCGACGGTAGAATTTTAGGAATGCGGCACAGAGCCGGTATTGGTATAACTGAAACAGCAGATGTAATCAGTATCATTGTTTCTGAAGAGACAGGCGGAATTTCCGTTGCGGATAAAGGGAAACTTATTTCTGGGTTATCTAAAGAAGGTTTGAAGAATCAAATCATAAAGAGTATGGTTTTATCAAAGGATAGAGGAATTAAGAACATATTTGAATATTTCAAAAAACAAAAATAATTGCTGTGCAATTATTCCTTTCTATAACGAAAAAAACACACTAAAAAAAATAATTTCAGAAACTTCGAAATTTGTAGATTCAATAATTATTGTAAACGATGGATCTACCGATTCTTGGAATTCAGAAATTCCTGAAAACGGAAATATATTTTTAATTTCACATGAAAAAAATTTAGGAAAAGGAGAAGCTCTAAAAACCGGATTTATCAAAA
The DNA here is from genome assembly GCA_016713565.1 of Ignavibacteriota bacterium. Classification (NCBI taxonomy): domain Bacteria; kingdom Pseudomonadati; phylum Ignavibacteriota; species Ignavibacteriota bacterium. The sequence goes on along the minus strand of JADJOX010000006.1, from coordinate 98,047 downwards.
GTATAGAACAAAATAATTTCTATACAATAACACTTGACGCGGATTTACAGCATGATCCCAAGTACATACCTAATCTATTAAATGGGTTAATAAAATTTGATATGGTTATTGGAAAAAGAAATATACTTAAATCTGAAATGCCTTTTCACAGAAGAATGAGTAATTATTTAACTTCGAAATTATTAAGTATAAAAACCGGTAAAAATATTTTAGACAGTCAATCAGGATTTAGAGGTTTTAAAACAGAAATATTAAAAGAAATTCTTCCAACTTTTTCAGGATTTGAAGCGGAAAGCGAAATGATAGTAAAATGCTGCAAAAAAAATTATACAATCGGTTATTTTGAAATTCCCACAATATACGGAAACGATGATTCTAAAATGAAAGCAATTCCAACAATTCTTGGATTTCTAAAAGTATTGTTCAAAAGTTAATTTTATTACTTAAGCATTTCGTTCAATATCTCTGCTACTTTATCTAATTCCTCATGACTTATTACTGCGGGCGGAAGTAAACGTAAAACCGTTGTTCCAGCAGGCATTGCCAAAACTCCTTTATTCATAAGATCTATAATATAAGGCTGAACTTTTTCTTTCAATTCAATTCCTATCATTAAACCAAGATTCCTAACCGATCTAACCTTAGATAAATTTTCCAAATCAATTTTTGAAACAAAATAATTTCCTTTTTCATTTGCTTGACCAGCCAAATTATTTTCGAGCATAAATTCAATTGCTGCAAGTGAAGCTGCTGAAGCTAATGGATTACCTCCAAATGTAGTTCCATGTTTTCCAACCGAAATATTTACTTTTTCCGAACATAAAGCTGCGCCCATTGGAAAACCTCCGGCAATTGCTTTTGCGACGGTCATAATATCAGGCTGAATTTCGAAATGTTCACAAGCGAACATTTTGCCGGTTCTGCAGAAACCGGTTTGAATTTCATCAATTATCATTAAAATATTTTTTTCATCACAAATTTTTCTAACGCCCTCAAAATAATCTTTAGAACCAATATTTATTCCGCCTTCACCTTGAACAACTTCCAAAATAATTCCCGCGGTTTTATCTGTAATCGCGCTTTCCAATTTTTCCAAATTATTGAACGGTACAAAACTAAATCCCGGCACGAGCGGTTCAAATGGTTCTCTATATTCGGATTTATAAGTTCCGCTTAAAGCGCCCAATGTTCTTCCGTGAAAACCTTTCATTGCAGTAATAAAATCTGTCTTTCCTGTTGAAACTCTCGCAAATTTTATGGCAGCTTCAATCGCTTCAGTCCCTGAATTTGTTAAAAATGCTTTTGTTAAACTTTTTGGAGAAATTGAAACAAGTTTCTCTAAAATTTGAGCTCTTTTGTCGTTGTAAAAAATCGCGGGATTTGTGATCAACGTTCGCGCTTGTTCTGAAATTGCATATGCGACTTTTTCATTGCAATGTCCAATTGTTGCAACTCCAATTCCCGCTGCGCAGTCTATATATGTTTTCCCGTTTTCATCCCAAAGTTTTGCGTCTTTTCCTTTTACAATTACAACATCACGTTTGGGATAAACATTTACTTCATATTTGTCAATTAATTCTTTGAAATTGCTCATTTTATTATTGTTCCTTTGCCATTTATTACATCTGTAATTGGAGTTTCAGTCCTACCATCACCAATAAAAACCGTTGCATCGCCATTCTCAAAAAGTTTTCGTATCGCGAGAATTTTTCTTTTCATTCTTCCTTCAACTTGATTTTCACGTCTTTCAAGTTCGTCTTTTGAAATAAAATCAATTAGCGAATTATAATCTTTCGGATCGTCTAAGAAACCTGGAGCTTCAATTAACTGAATAATTTTATCCGCTTGAAGTTCACGTTTCAGTACCGCAACAATATCATCATTTTCGGAATTTATAGCAAAATTATTTTCATCAATAATAGGAACCGATAAAACAGGAGTATAACCGTTATCTAAAAGTAAATTTAATAAATTCACATTTATTGATTTGGGTTTGCCTGAAAAATCATGCACAATTTTTAATTTACCGTTTTCTTTAACTCTTATGCCGCTATTTCTTTTTCCTTGAATAACTTTTCCGTCAATTCCAGAAAGCCCAACTGCGTTTATTCCATTTTGCTGACAGAGTTCAACAATTCGTTTGTTTTTTAATCCTGAATACGCCATCATCATAATGTCTAATGAATCTTCATCGGTAAACACACTCGCATAGCCTGAAGCTGAAGTTATTACTTTTTTTTGTTTATTTAATTGTTCGGCTAATTCATCTCTTAACGCATTTGCTCCGTGGATAATAATAAATTTATCATTTAGATTTTTTAGATCAGCAATAATCGCTTTCAAATTTAAATTTTTTCCGCCGCCTATCTTAACAATGTACATTAAAATACCTCTATACTTTTATTACTTATTTTAGTCCAATTATCTTCGCCTATATAATTTTGCGAACAAATAATTAATTCATCGTTTAATTTTTTATAAGACATTTGAAAATAATCTTGATCTTCATTAAAAAGGGAAGACACGTAGCCGTTTATTTTATCAATTATTATGATGTTCATTGCACGTATATATTTTGAACGATTTACAATAATATTAATTGACTTTTCCATCGCGGATTTCATATCATCGTTGTGGAATCTCTTAATAAAATTGAAAATCTTCTCAGCGCCAATTCTTCCTTCGGCATTTATTTTAACTCCTCTAAGCTCACCGTTAAAAATGAAAATAAAATTATTGTCATAGAAAGGCATATTGTTTTCGATAAAAATATCTTTGTCTTCAAAAGCGCTTCTGGCGTGGACAATCAATCGAATTGACTTTGGAAAATTTGAAAAATCATCTTCCCAAATGGGATTTATGTTTTTGTAATATTGCCAATTGTTTTCATTGTCAAGATACGCACAACCCCATCCATGACCTTGGAATTCCTTGCTCAATTTACAGACTTCGGCAAATTTATTGAGGTGAAATTCAATCTCAAATTCATGTTCTGATTTAACAAATAATAGTCTGCACATATTAAATTGGAAATAATCCCGGAAATTGCAAACCTAATTTTTCATCAAAGCCATGCATAATATTGAATGCCTGCAGTGCTTGTCCCGCGGCGCCTTTCATTAAATTATCTATTGCGCTAATTACAACTAAACGGTTTGAATGGATATCTTTTTCAAATCCTATATCACAAAAGTTAGTACCATATAAAAGTTTCGGTTCAGGATATCTGTAATTTCCTTCTTTTTCTTTTATAATTCGTACAAAATGCTCATTGGAATATTCCTTTCTGTAAATTTTCCAAATTTCTTTTTCGTCTAAATCCTCTTTTAAGAAAACGTGACTTGTAGCTAAAATTCCTCTAACTTGATCAGTTGTAGTAGCAGAAAAATGAATTGATATATTTTTACCGAATGACAATTCCTGAATCATTTCAGCTACATGCCTATGTCCTGTTGGTTTGTAAGATCTTAAAGAACCGCTTCTTTCCGGGTGATGTGATGAAGGGGAAGATTTTTTTCCGCCTTCACTGGAACCGACTTTAACTTCAACTACAGTTTTACTTTCATCAATAGTATTATTTTTGAAAAGGGGATAAAGAGCTAAAATTGTTGTTGTTGCATTGCATCCCGCGCTTGAAATATATTGTGCAGTCTTCATTTCTTCACGGTGAAGCTCAGGAATACCATAAACAAATTTACCTAACAATTCAGGTTTAACGTGCTCTTCTTTATACCATTTTTCAAATTCACTTTTATCATTCAATCTAAAATCGCCGGATAAGTCTATTATTTTTTTACCAACGCTAATAAATTTATCAATGTTTTTCATTGAAGATCCATGCGGTAAACAAAGAAACAACAGATCACATTTTTCGAGTTCTGAAAGTCCGGTAAATTTTATATTTGTAAGTCCTCTTAAATTAGGATGAACTTTTGAAATTTGTTTGCCATAATTACTTTCTGATGTAACTTGCTGAATTTCTACATTTGGGTGAAATAATAATAAACGCAATAGTTCGCCGCCGGTGTAACCGGAAGCGCCCGCGACCGAAACTTTAATTTTATCCATGCTATTTACCTTCGGCAACTTTTAAAACATAATTAACAATATGCTCCGGAATATTTACGCCTGTTGTAGTAATACTATTTTTAAATTCCATAGTATAGTTAACTTCATTGATTTGAAATCCTTCTTCGGTTTCAAATATATCCAAAGCTACAACACCGCTGCCGACGGCTTTAGCGGCTTTTAACGAAAGTTCCGCGATTTCATTTGTCATTTCACATTTTGAAGCTACACCTCCGCGCGCCGTATTAGTTATCCAATGTGGGGAAGTTCTGTAAATTGCGGCTATGCATTCGTCACCAACGACAAAACTTCTTATATCTCTACCACTTTTTTCAACATATTTCTGAATATAAAATATTGAATGATGATAAGAGCCCAAAACTGTTTTGTGTTCCAAAATAGATTCGGCTGCGTCTCTATCATTTATTTTAGAAAGCAATCTGCCCCAAGATCCAACAGCCGGTTTGAGAACGACGGGATAACCCATTTCTTCAATAGCGGCGATTGCAGATTCTTCGGTGAAAGCGATTTTAACATCAGGCTGAGGAATGCCTGCGTCTTGTAAAGCTGCTGAAGTTAAAAGTTTATCACCGCAGGTTGATGCGACTTTAAATGTATTGACACATTTAACACCAGCGCTTTCAAATAATCTTAACGCGTGCAAAGCTCTTGAATGATTTATTGATCTTTCAATTACGGCATCAAACGGAAATTTATTTTTCTTAAGATCAAATTTTAATTCACGATCATCAATCATTGTAATATTAACATTTCTCTTTTTGCTGAATTCATCGAGAAGAAGTTTTTCGTCTTTTCTCATAACAGAATGTAAAAAGCCAATTTCCATTTTGGGTCCTTTTATTTGTTCTTTTCAATTAGTAATTGATTTAAACTGAAAAGACCAAGTGGGATCACTTAGTCTTTATTGGGTTATGTTTATAATTTTGCAGCGTAAATTCAATAATATGAGGAAGTTCGCTAAGTTCTACAACTTTACCTTTTTGTCCAAGCGCTTTAACTTCGCTTAGTACCGCATTTTGAGTTTCCTGATCAATGTTATCCAAATTTAATAATTTTAATGCGTATTTTAATGACGCAATGCCTGACATATGATCAAGTGAGAAGTGTCTTTCCTTGCCGAATAATTCGGGATTTAAACTTTCATAATGAGTTGGATTAACAGAAGCCGCATGAGTATGAACTCCCGCACAATGTGTAAATGCATTTTTACCCATTACCGGAAAATGAACGGGGATTGGAATTCCTGAATGTTTACTTACGAATTGATAAAGCTCATCCAATTTCGTTAAATCCCAATTAGCTAAATTATAATCTGTTGTAAGTACAGTTAATAGCTGAGCAAGATCAACAATACCAGCGCGTTCTCCCAAACCTAATACGGAAGCGTCAATTATTTCTGCACCGGCTCTATATGCGTCCATTGCGTTTGCTAAAGCAAATCCTCTATCATTATGGCAGTGAACAGCAATTTTTGGAAATAGGTTACTTAAAGCCAATTCACCTTTTAGTTTTGAAATATAATCAAACATACTTCGATCGGTTCCGGGAACCATATATCCGGTAGTATCAGCGACTGAAATTATATCCGCGCCTGCAATAACCGCTGCTTTGGCCGCTTTAATTACATTTTCAAACTGCGATCTTACCGTATCTTCAGGCGTATATCTTATGAGTAAATTAGGATTTTTAGATTTAGCAAATTCGATAACCGAAGTAATTTGAAATATCGCTTCATCTAAATCTTTCTTAAAAACCGTATCCAATCTTTCATCGGATACACAATAGAAAATCCCAAGAAAATTTACGCCGCATTCCAATGCAAGTTCAACGTCACTCTTAATTGACCGTGAATGGGCACCAATTATAGATTTAAATCCGCTGTGAGCGATTGTCTTTACTGAATCGTAAATCTCGGACGTAACTGCCGGATGACCGGTTTCAATAATATTAATCCCGATTTCATCTAGCATTCTTGCAATAGCGAGCTTTATATGTCTATTAAAATAAACGCCGGGAGTTTGTTCTCCTTCGCGTAATGTAGTATCAAGAATTTGAAGCAATTATTCTCCCCAATCTTCTTCTTCTTGAGGCGCTTCAGTAACAATAATCGGATTTACACTAACAACTTCGAGTTCAGTACCACAATCAGTGCATTCTATTATTTCACCTTTTACGGTGCCGCGTTCTAAAACTATCTCTGCACCACATACTGGACATTCTGACATTTTTTTATTCCTTGTATTTGGTTTAAAAAATCGTGCAAAGTTATTGATTACATTTAAATTAACAAAGCACTTTAATTAACTGTTGAATTATAAAAAAATATTTTAGATAATATCAATATAAAAGTGAATGAATATTCACGATTTCCAATTTATTGGAGAAATTATTATAACAAATTCACCTTTAATTGTTTTATTTGAAAGATTCGAAATAATTTCCGAAGGCAAACCGCGCCATGATTCTTCAAACATTTTCGTTAATTCACGCTGCACAACAACATATCGTTCTGGCATATAAAGATTTAATTCATTCAAAAGTTTTTCTATTCTATACATTGATTCATAAAGAATAATCGTTCTTTCTTCTTTTGACAATTGTAATAATTTTTTTTGTCTACCTTTTTTTTGAGGAAGAAAGCCTTCGAATACAAACGAATCGGTTGGAAGTCCGGAAATGCTTAATGCTAATATTGCTGCATTAGGACCAGGGATTCCTGAAACACTAATATCATTTTGAATTGCGGCGTTAACAAATCGAACACCAGGATCGGAAATACATGGAGTGCCGGCATCTGAAACTAAAGCACAAGTTTCTCCTGAATTTATTCTACCTATGAGATATTCTATTTTTTTTATTTCGGATTGCGCATTGAGTGAAATCATTTCTTTCGTAATGCCATATTTATCCAAAAGAATTTTTGTAACACGAGTATCTTCGCAAATAATAAACTCAACAGATTTCAATGTTTCTATCGAACGAATTGTAATATCGGAAAGATTTCCAATTGGTGTTGCCGCAATATATAATTTTCCAGTTTTCATAAAACGATTACGGCTCCATATGGAGCCGAATCATGCAAGTAGTGTTACCTTATGTTATTAATGCACTTAAAAATAAAAGAATATCATCAAACAAACAAAATTGATTTGTAAAAAAAACATCAAAAATGTTGAGTCATTTCAAAAAAAATCTTACTAATTTAATAGTATTAAAATTTAATCAAACAAAGGTGCATTATGGATTTCTTAAAAAAGCTTGGAATAAAAAAAAATAATTATGGTTCTTCGACCGGATTAAACTGGAACACGACAAAAAATCAAGGCGAACTTAAAATATATTCTCCCGTTGATGGCAAATTTATTGCTTCAGTTTATCAAGCTTCAATTGAAGATTATGAAAAAGTTACGTCAACCGCTCATGAAGCATATTTAAATTGGAGAAATATTCCAGCACCCAAAAGAGGTGATATAGTAAGACAGCTTGGAGATAAATTTAGAAAATATAAAGATCCTCTCGGACATTTAGTTTCATACGAAATGGGAAAATCATTACAAGAAGGTTTGGGTGAAGTTCAAGAAATGATTGATATTTGTGATTTTGCCGTTGGTCAATCAAGACAGTTATACGGCTATACAATGAAATCGGAAAGACCTAATCACAGAATGTATGATCAATATCATCCACTCGGCGTTGTGGGAACAATTTCCGCGTTCAATTTTCCTGTCGCTGTTTGGTCTTGGAACGCTATGCTTGCAACCGTATGCGGCGATACAAATTTATGGAAACCTTCTTCAAAAGTTCCTTTGTCGGCAATTGCAGTTCAAAATATTGTTGGCGAAGTAATCAAAGAAAATAATTTGCCCGAAGGAATATTCACACTCGTAATCGGCAAAGGATCTTCAGTCGGCGAAAAAATGCTTAATGATAATAAAGTACCGCTTATTTCAATAACTGGTTCAACTTATGTTGGAAGACACGGCGCCGAAGTAATTGCTAAAAGATTCGGAAAAGCAATATTAGAACTAGGCGGCAATAACGCAATTATTTTAACACCTGAAGCCGATCTTAAAATGGCTTTACCTGCAATTGTTTTTGGCGCGGTTGGAACAGCTGGACAAAGATGTACAACTACAAGACGTTTAATTGTTCATGAATCAATTTATGATCAAATGAAGTCTTCATTAATAAAAGCATATAAAAGTTTAAAAATTGGTGATCCATTAGATGAAAAAAATCATGTCGGTCCGTTAATTGATAAATCCGCAGTCGCCGATTTTTCAAATGCTTTAAATTTGGCAAAACAGCAAGGCGGCAAAATAATATACGGCGGTCAAGTTCTTCAAGGATCTGGATATGAATCAGGTTGTTACGTAATGCCAGCAATAGTTGAAGCTGAAAATCATTATAAAATTGTTCAGGAAGAAACGTTTGCGCCAATTTTATATTTGATCAAATATAAAGGTTCTGTGGAAAATGCAATTGAAATTCATAACGGAGTTGTTCAAGGATTATCATCTGCAATATTTACAAATAATATACAAGAGGCTGAGGAATTTCTATCAACATCAGGTTCTGATTGCGGAATCGCCAATGTAAATATTGGAACATCCGGCGCGGAAATCGGCGGTGCTTTCGGCGGTGAAAAAGAAACCGGCGGCGGACGCGAATCCGGTTCCGATGCATGGAAAGCATATATGAGACGACAAACAAACACCATTAATTACGGAAAAACTCTTCCGTTAGCCCAAGGAATTAAGTTTGACATATAATGCTGTAATTGTTGTTATTTAATTTAGAGATTAATAAACCGTAGGATTTAAGATATTTAGACTATGGTTTTGTATTTTTTTATTATTTTAAAAGGAAACTAATGAAATTTAGAATTGTGATATTAATTTTAACTTTTTTATCACTTTTATCGTGCTCAGCATCAAATCCATTATTAGAACCAGATAAAAGTGAAATAAAAGAAAAATCTCCGGATATATTTAAGGTTGAATTTGTTACTTCTAAAGGGAATTTTATTGTTGAAGCTAAAAGAGAATATTCTCCTTTGGCAGTTGATAGATTTTATTACTTGGTAAAAAACAACTACTATAGTGAAAATAGATTTTTTAGAGTGCTTCCTAATTTTGTTGTTCAATGGGGAATGAAAGGAATACCAGAAATTGATAAAGTTTGGCAAGATTTGGGAGTTGCAGATGAGCCGGTAAAATTAAGTAACGAAAAAGGCTCAATTTCATTTGCAAGAGGCGGACCTAATACAAGATCAAATCAATTATTTATTAATTTAGCCGACAACAAAAGACTCGATGAATCTGATTTTAATGGTGTAAAAGGATTTCCTGCTTTTGGCAAAGTGATTAAAGGTATAGAAATTGTCGAAGCCATAAATTCTGAATATTTGCAAGAACCGAATCAAGATTCAATTTCAACAACAGGGAATGATTACTTAAATAAAAATTTTCCAAATTTAGATTATATAATTTCTACAAAAATTATTTTTAATTAGTAATTTAACTCACAAATGAAAATTAATCTCTATTTTAATTCTGGATTTTTAGAATGATTCAGAACTAATACTTTACATTGCATATTGCTAAAGCTTAAATAATAGTAAAGCACATTGCCTAGATTTATAATTACCAAAAGATTTTCAGCATAAATATTAACGAATGATGTAAGAATACTATAACTTTTGTATTTTTAATTTTTTAGTGTGCTTCAAGCCAATTTTCACCGACGCCTGTTTCAACTAAAATCGGGACTTTAAACTTCATAGCGTTTTCCATAATTTCTTTAATTACAGGACGCAGTTCATCAAGTTCATCTTTTTTTACTTCGAATAATAATTCATCATGTACCTGCAGAACCATTTTAGTTTCGACTTTTCTTTTTTCCAATTCATTGTGAATATTTATCATCGCTAATTTTATCAAATCAGCTGCAGTTCCTTGAATGGGCATATTTATGGCAACTCGTTCTTCAAATTGGCGAACAACCCTATTCTTTGAATTAATGTTTCTTAGAAATCTTCTCCTTCCGATTATTGTTTTTGCATAACCGGCTTTTTTTGCTTCTTCTATTAATTCATCCATCAAACCTTTAACATTTTTAAATGTCTTAAAATATGTATCTATAACTTCTTGAGCATGTGATCTTGGAATTCCCAATCTTCCAGCCAAACCAAAAGCTCCAATTCCGTAGAGAATTCCAAAATTTACTTCTTTGGCTTTTCGTCTCATATCGGCTGTAACTTCTTCTGGCTTTACTTGAAAAACATGCGCCGCTGTTGATCTATGAATGTCTTCTCCGTGACTGAAAGCATTTATTAATGCTTCGTCATTGCTTAAATGCGCCATAATTCTCAATTCAATTTGACTATAATCTGCGCTTAATATTAAATAATTTTCGTCGGATGGAATAAAAGCTTTTCTAATTTCTTTTCCTAACTCAGTTCTTATTGGAATATTCTGCAAATTTGGATTTAAACTTGAAAGTCGTCCTGTTGACGCAACAGTTTGATTAAAAGTGGTATGTATTTTTCCGGTTTTCGGATGTATCAGTTTCGGCAAAGCGTCGGCATAAGTGGATTTTAATTTTGATAACTGTCGGTAATTTAAAATTTCATCAATTATCTCGTGTTCGCCTTGCATCATTTCTAAAGATTTTGCGTCCGTTGAAAATCCGGTTTTAGTTTTTTTACCTGGCTGAATTTTCAATTTATCAAACAAAATTGATTGAAGCTGTTTCGTAGAATTTATATTAAATTCTTCTCCTGCCTGCTTAAAAATATTATCAGAAGTTACATTTATCATTCTTTCAAGATCTTTGCTGAATTCATTGAGTCCTTTTTTATCAATTCTAACGCCTGTTCTTTCCATTTTTTCTAAGACTGGAACAAGCGGAAACTCAATTGAGTAAGCTACTTCATCAAGATCATTTTCATTTAACTCTTTTTTGAATTTTTCATAAAGCTGATAAGTAACATCGGCATCTTCACTGGAATAATCATTAAGCTTTTCTTGATCAACGTTGAAAATTTGAGTAGGATCTTTATCTACATCATAAAGATCTTTAAGATGAATTGTTTCATAATTCAAATATTTTTCCGCAAGAGCGTCCATACCGTGTTTTTGATCCGGATCAATTAAATAGCTTGCCAGCATTGTATCAAAATAAAATCCTTTTAAATTTATTCCATATCTTCTTAAAACGCTTATATCATATTTACCGTTTTGACAAATCTTTTTAATTGAAGCATTTTCAAAAATCGGTTTGAATATTTCAATAAAAAGATCAACATCCAAGCGGTCACTCAGATCAACCTCAAATAAATTTGAGTTCTTTAATTTTGGATCAATCGATATAAAAAACGCTTCACCTTTTTGTACGCTGAACGAAGCACCGGCAATATTAAGATCTATTGTATCTAGTGAATCAGTTTCAGTATCAAAAACAAATTCTTTACTTTTTGCTAAAATTGAGGCTAAGTTTTTTGCGCCTTTTTCAGTTTTAATTAAATGATAATTAACTTTTGCTTTATCAAAGTTTTGTTTATCGCTAACAATTTGATTCTCAGTAGCTTCATGTTTATCAGAATCATATATTTTCTTTACCTTTTCATAAAGTGACTTAAACTCTAGCTGAGTAAAAAGTGATTGTATTTTTTCGAAATCAGGAATTTTTGCATTTTGGTCGAAATCAAATTCAATTTCTACATCAGTCACAATTGTTGCCAATTTTTTTGAAAGAAACGCGTTCTCTTTATTCTCTTCCAATTTGGATTTAATACCTTTTTTCTCAATCATATCTATATTATTATAAATGTCTTCAAGATGTCCAAACTGAAGAATTAGCGGCTGAGCTGATTTTGGTCCAATTCCGGCAACTCCGGGAATATCATCGGAAGAATCTCCAACGAGCGCCAAATAATCAATCATAAATTTCGGTTCAAAACCATAGTCTTCTTTAGCTTTCACAATATCGGTTATAATTAAATCCTCATTTGATTTGCCGGATTTGATAAGCTTTACATTTTCAGTAATTAGTTGGACATAATCTTTATCGGGAGTTACAGCGAAAACTTCCATTTTTTTTTGCTCGGCAATTTTAACCGCGGTTCCAATTATATCATCCGCTTCAAATCCTGGTTTTATATACAACGGAATTTTGAAAGCCTCAATTATTTCTTTAATTCTATGTATTTGCGGTATCATATCTTCTGGCATTGCGGCTCTACTTGCCTTATATCCTTTAAATATTTCATGTCGGAAAGTTTTTTCTTTAGAATCAAAAGCAACTGCAATAATATCGGGCTTTGTTTCTTCTAAAATTCTAATCAACTGAACGAGAAAACCATAAACTGCAGATGTCGGTTCTCCAGATGAAGTTAGAAGAGGTCTATTCATAAAAGCGAAATAGGCTTTATAAGCCATAGCCATTGCATCTATAATTACAAACTTTTTCTTTGCCATTATTTTTTCCAATAATTTTGCTAAATTAACTTTTATATAAAAAACTTTATAACAATAACTATAATTTTTGAAATATGAAAAAAAATCTTAACTTCTATTTACTTATATTACTTTTTATACTCAGTAGTTCTTGTACACAGAATCATAAGACAATAGCACAAACAGAAAATGAATTATTTATCGCAAATTGGAATGTTGAAAATTTATTTGATACCGTAGATGACCCAAATAAAAATGACGAAGAATTTTTACCAAACGGTGATAGAAACTGGGATAATAAGCGGCTAAATACAAAATTGGAAAATTTGTCAAAAGTTATTAAATATATGAACTATGGGAACGGACCTGATATTTTAGGAATTGAAGAAGTTGAAAATGAAGAGTTGTTAAAAAGTTTGATCAATAATTATTTGAAAAGTGACTATTATAAAACTGCTTATTCCGAATCACCTGATGAAAGAGGAATTGATGTTGGACTTATTTATAATTCTAGAAAATTTCAATTAAAAAAAGTTGAATCAGTTAAAATAAAATTTGATGAACCAAAATCTTCACGTGATATATTATTTGTGAAATTAAATTATATAATCACAAATGAAATAATTAATGTTTTTGTTAATCATTGGCCAAGTAGAAGAGAAGGGTTAAAAGAATCCGAAAAATTCAGAATAAATGCCGCTGAGGCTTTAAATGCAAAAATTTCAGAAATTTTAGAAGATGATCAAAACGCGAATGTAATTATTTTAGGTGATTTTAACGATATGCCTGCTAATATTTCCATTAGCAAAACTCTTAAAGCTGCATCTTTTGATTGTAATGATTCAAAAAATGATGATTCAGAATTGTTTAATTTATCATACAATTTATTTCAAAAAGGTGAAGGAAGCTATAAATATAAAGATCACTGGAATATGCTTGATCAAATAATAGTATCAAAGTCATTAACAGATAACAAAAACCTTGATTATATTTGCGATTCATTCAAAATTATTAAACCTGAATTTATGATTGAAAAAGGAGGGAAGTTCGATGGAAATCCTTTCCCGACTTACGGCGGGAAAAAATATTTGGGTGGATTTAGCGATCATTTTCCAGTTGGCGCAAAATTTACTGTAAAAAAATAAATAATCAAAATAATATTTTTGAAATCGATGAAAACGTAACCAAAATTTAATTATTGACTTTTTTTTACTAAATACTTAACGTTAACCAACTTAATTTTGCAAATAAACTAAAGAATAATAAAAAATAATATTGGAGGATATTTCTCATGCATTTCACTGAATTATTTGGATCAATTACTTACATATTGGCTCAAGCAGAATCTACCAGCATACTTACTTATTTACAAGAAAAATTTATCGCTGGTGGAGGATTCATGTGGCCGATTCTAGGTTGCTTGATTTTAGGCTTGGCATTTTCATTTGAAAGAATGTGGACACTTACAAGATCTAGCACCAATACAAAAAAATTCATTGTTGCCGTTAAAGATGCGTTGAAAAAAGGCGGAATTAACGAAGCAATGAAATTGTGTGAAAACACAAGAGGTTCAATTGCATCCGTTTTTCATGCAGGTCTTTTAAGAGCAGATGAAGGCGTAGAAGCTGCTGAAAAAGCAATTATGACATATGGCGCTATTGAAATGAGTTTTCTTGAAAGAGGTCTTATTTGGATTTCTCTTTTCATTAGCTTGGCTCCAATGCTTGGTTTTACTGGAACAGTACAGGGAATGATTATGTCATTTGATGATATTGCTGCGGCAAATTCAATGTCACCCGCAATTGTTGCTACCGGTATTTCTGTAGCTTTATTAACTACATTGTTTGGATTAGTTGTTGCTATGACTTTGCAATTTTTCTATAACTATTTTATTTCAAGAATTGATAAAATTGTTGGCGACATGGAAGAAAGTTCAATTGAACTTATCGACGCTTTGTATGAAATGAAAAAGTAATCAAATAAAATTGAGAATAAAATAATGATTGCAGATAAGAAAAAAACAAGACCAGGTGGAGAATTTTCTGCCGCATCTATGGCAGATATTACATTCTTACTTCTACTTTTCTTCCTTGTAACAACCAACATTGACGTTGATACAGGTATTGGAATGGTTCTTCCGGAATATGTACCGGAAACAGAAAGAATAGAAATGCCTATATCAAAGGATAGATTGGTTGCAATTCTTGTAAACGAAAATGGTGATGTTCTGTTAAATAATGAAATAATTGCTATTCCGCAGATTAAAGATTTACTAAAGGAAAGAATTAAAAGTAAAATCGAATTACCAAAAAATAAAAAATTAGTTGTTTCAATTAAAACGGATAGGCAAACGAACTATAATATTTTTATTCAGACTCTTGATCAGGTTGAATTGGCTTTCTCTGAAGTTAGAGAAGAATATGCTATGGGAAGATGGGGCAAAAAACTTAAAGATTTAACTGAAGAAGAAGATGATGAATTAAAAGAGAAAGTATACAAAGTTGTTTCATTTGCTGAACCGGAATCAATTAAGAAGTAGTAAAAATATTTGAAGGAAAGAAAATGAAATTTGAAAAATCACGAGCAAAAGCAAAAACAGAAGTTTCAACAGCGTCTTTGCCAGACATTATTTTTATGCTACTTTTATTTTTTATGGTTGCTACAACCATGAGAGAGCAAGAAATATTTGTTAAATTTGTTCTTCCGGAAGCTAAAGCGGTTCAAAAAATTGAAGATAAAAGACTTGTATCATATATTTGGATTGGAGATAATGAAAGAATTCAGATTGACGATAATATAGTTCAATTAGCTGATATTCAAGATATTATGTATAAGAAAAGAGTAGATATACCAAAAGTAATTGTATCTTTGAGAATTGATAAAAATTCCAGCATGGGTTTAGTTATGGATATTCAACAAGCATTGAGAAAAGCTGACGCAAGAAGAATAAATTATTCAGCTTCTAGTAAATTGTAAAAACTTTTTTTTTGTATTTTTAAGCAGATTGTAATGATTATAATCTGCTTTTTTTTTAAATAAACTTAAACTATAGGAACACTATGTCGCTCAAAGAAAAGATTAATGAAGATTTAAAAGAAGCGATGAAATCGCAGGATAAGGTTAAGTTAAATACTATTAGATCAATCAGAGCTCTCATTTTGGAGTTTGAAAAAAGTGGAATAGGCAAAGAACTTTCGGCAGAAGATGAAATAAAATTATTAACATCTGCCGCCAAAAAGAGAAAAGATTCTATAGAACAGTTTGCAAAAGCGGGTAGAACAGACCTTGAAGAAAAAGAAAAACAAGAATTGGAAATTCTTCAAACATATCTTCCTAAACAGTTATCTGTTGAAGAAATAACAAATAAAGTAAAATCTATTGCACAAGAAATAGGCGCCGCGACAAAAGCTGATTTTGGTAAACTTATGTCAGAATCCATGAAGAATTTAAAAGGTTTAGCTGACGGAAATGAAATAAGAAAAATAGTTGAAAATATTTTAGGTTAAATTTTGAATTACATGGATATAATTCTTCTTATTGTTTTTGGAATCGGATTTATTTTAGGTTATAAAGACGGGTTAGTAAGAAAAATTATTGGACTTGCCGGTTTAATTTTGGGTATTTACCTTTCAATAACATACGCCTCAAAACTTGGTGATCAGCTTTCTCCATTATTTAACAACGAATCATATTTGGCAAAACTTGTTGGCGGTCTTATAATATTTTTAAGCACAATTTTATTTGCATCCATTGTAAAACGACTCATTCACCCTGTTGATAAAGTAAATAAATTCTTAAACCAATTGCTTGGAGGAATAGCCGGAACAGTTCAAATTATTTTTTTTTCTAGCGTGTTTTTATTACTGCTAAATGTTATTAGTATTCCAAGGCAGGACGTGAAAGATAATTCGCTGTTATATAAACCAATTTACAATGTTACACCCGGTATTATTGATCTTTTAATGGGTTCAAATTTTAAAACTGAAGGATTTTTAAAAGACTATATCGAAAATAAAAACAGTGAAGAAGTCCCCGAAGAATTTACAACTCCTATTGATTTAGATACGCTGAATACAAAAAATGATAAGTAATTTAGTTTTAGATAAAATAGAGTACAATAAAGTTTTAAATTATATTTCTAATTATGCAATTACAGATTTAGCTAAATTTAAAATCATTTCTCAAAAACCATTTGAGAAAAAAGAACAAGCCGCATTGAAAGGGAAATTGGTTTCCGAAGCAAAAGAAATTTTAATAAATTTTGAATACCCGCCGATTAATTATTTACCAAATCTTCAAAAAACATTAATTCAGAGCAGAGTTAACGGCATTGTACTAAACCAAGAAGAAATTTTAAAAGTATTCGAACTTTCTCAGATATCCAGAAGAATTTTTTCCTTTTTCAAACTAAATGCGGCAAATACAGAATTATTTAGTATTTACTCCAATTCATTTTTTGTAGATAAGAATTTTGAGTCGCTTTTTTCAAAAATATTTAATGAAAAAGGTGAGATAAGAGATTCCGCTAGCGCAAAATTGAGTGATATAAGAAAAGAAATTATTAAAAAGAAATCATCTCTCGGTAATGTGATAGATAAAATTCTTAAAAATCTAAGCGATTCTTATCTTGTTCAAGAAGAATATTTCACACAGCGCGACGGCAGACTTGTAATTCCAATTAAAGCCGAACACAAAAGACATGTTAAAGGATTTATACATTCTGAATCAAATACCGGACAAACAGTTTATATTGAACCAGAACAAACGCTGGAATTAAACAACGATATACTTTCGTTAACTTTTGCGGAAAAAAGAGAAATTGAAAGAATTTTGCGTGAGCTGACAATCATAATTGGAAAGAATTCCGAAATATTAATGTTAGCTTTTGAAACTATTACTGAATTAGATGATATTTTCGCGAATGCCAAATATTCACTGGAGATAATTGGTGCGTTTCCGCAAATCAATGACAATAGGAAAATTAAAATTATTGAAGGACGACACCCAATTTTACTAAAAAAAATTGGAAGAGAAAAATCAATTCCTTTAAATTTTAATTTTGACAAAAATAATGTTACAATTATAACCGGCCCAAACGCAGGCGGAAAAACTGTAGTTCTTAAAACAATTGGCTTATTATCTTTGCTTGTGCAAAGCGGAATTCATATTCCGGTACAACCCGATTCAGAATTTATGTTTTTTAGTAACATAATGATTGATATAGGTGACGAACAATCGCTTGAAGACGATTTATCCACATTCAGTTCTCATCTGAAGAATATTAAAGAAATTTTAGAAAATGCCGATGAAAATTCTTTAATACTAATTGATGAAATAGGAACTGGCACTGATCCAAGTGAAGGAGCAGCGCTTGCAACGGCATTTCTTCTAAAAATTTCCGAAATAAATTCAATTGTTATCACAACTACTCACCATGGAAATTTAAAAATTATTGCTTCAGAATATGAAAAATTTCAAAACGCTTCAATGGAATTCGATATTGAAAATTTAATCCCGACGTATAAATTTCGTCAGGGAATTCCGGGATCAAGCTACGCTTTTGAAGTCGCTTCAAAAATTGGACTCAATAAATTTATTATTGATTCAGCAAAACAGCATTTGGATACAAATAAATTTAAAGTTGAAAAATTTATTTCTGAACTTGAAACAAAATCAGTTGAATTAAACAAAAAATTAAATCAGATGGAAATCGAGAATTCGCGTCTGCAGGGACTTACAAATTTATATGAAAAAGAAAATAAAAAATTAAAAGAACAAAAAGATAAGATTATAGGCGAAACAAAAAGGAAAGCCGAAGAATTCTTAGTTGACTTAAACAGTAAATTTGAAAACACAATAAAAAATATTAGAGAAACCAAAGCTGATAAAAATACTATAAAAGAAGAAAAGCAAAAAATTGAGGAGATTAAAAAACAAATTGAAGTAAATTATCAGGTACCGAAAGATGAAAATATTCAGAAAGATTCGTTTGAAATTAATGATTATGTGAAAATTAAGGATTCCGGGACTTCAGGAGAGATTGTCGAAATTGACAAAGCAAAAGATATCTTCACTATTGATACCGGAAAGTTTAAAATTAAAGTTAAAATAAATAACCTAGTTCATGCAAAAAAAAATAATCAAGCCGAAACTTATTATGGAAACAAATATAGCAATGTCGATTTCGTTAGTTCCAGAATTGACATTCGCGGAAGAAAACCGGAAGAAATAGAATTTGAATTAATAAAATTTATTGATTCCGCCGCTTTAAGTAATTTAAAGAATATCGAAATAATTCATGGAAAAGGAACAGGAGTTTTAAGAGAAACTGTCCATACAATTCTAAAAAATCATGAAATGGTTGCATCGTTTGAATTTGCAAATGCAGATTTCGGAGGAGCAGGTGCAACATTGGTAAAACTAAAATAAATAAGATTTCTCATATTTTATTCATTTCTTTTTTATATCTTGAATCCACAATTTAAATTGAGCCTCAAAATTGCAATTATTTAAAAAAATTTTAATTGCTAATCGTGGAGAAGTTGCAGTAAGAATTATTAATGCATGCAGTGAACTTGGAATTGTTTCTGCTGCAATCTATTCTGATGCAGATAAAAATTCTCTTCATGTAAGATCCGCGGATGAGGCATATTACATAGGCAACTCTCAAAGTTCTGAATCTTACTTGAACATCGAAAAAATTATTCAAAAAGCTATTGAAATAAATGCTGATGCAATTCAC
Source organism: Ignavibacteriota bacterium (assembly GCA_016713565.1). Classification (NCBI taxonomy): domain Bacteria; kingdom Pseudomonadati; phylum Ignavibacteriota; species Ignavibacteriota bacterium. Next base: position 78,757 of record JADJOX010000006.1, on the reverse strand, counting down.
CCCGGTTACGGCTTCTTATCTGAAAATGGAGATTTTATTAAAAATGTAAACGAAGCCGGAATTAAATTTATTGGTCCAAGTTATAAGTCAGTTCAAATTATGGGAAACAAAACATCCGCAAGAAAATTAATGAATAATTTTGGAATTCCAATTGTTCCCGGGACAATTGAACCAATTGAAAATTATGAAGAAGCCGAAAATATTGCCAAGCAAATTGGTTTCCCAATAATGATTAAAGCAACTGCCGGCGGAGGTGGGAAAGGAATGAGAAAAATTTCCAATTTGGCTGAATTAAAAAAGGGAATTGACCATTCAAAAAACGAATCACAAAAAGCGTTTGGTAATTCATCTGTATATATTGAGAAATTTATAGAAAATCCGAAGCATATTGAAGTTCAAATTTTAGCGGATGAATTTGGAAATTATTTGCATTTGTACGAAAGAGAGTGTTCCGTTCAAAGAAGGCACCAAAAATTATTGGAGGAAGCTCCGTCTAGTTCAATCAATGATGAATTAAGAAATAAAGTTACAACAATTGCAATTGCCGCTGCAAAAGCTGCTGAGTATACAAATGCCGGTACAATTGAATTTTTATATGATCAAAATAAAAATTTTTATTTCTTGGAAATGAATACTAGACTTCAGGTTGAACATCCGGTCACTGAAATGATTACCGGAATTGATATTGTTAAAGAGCAGATTAAAATTGCAAACGGAGAAAAATTAGCTATAAAACAAACTGATATTAAAATTAACGGGCACGCAATTGAATGCAGAATTTACGCGGAAGATGCTGAAAATAATTTTTCGCCATCGACTGGAAAAATCCTTCATCATAGATTGCCTTCAGGTAATGGAATTAGAATCGACAGGGGAATAGACGTTTTGTCCGAAATATCAATATATTATGATTCCATGCTTTCAAAATTAATCACTTGGGGAGCGGATAGAAATGAAGCGATTTCAAAAATGAAACGTGCTTTAGGTGATTATCAAATTGCCGGTATTAAAACAAATTTGAATTTTTTCTTTTGGGTTTTAACAAATGATATATTTTTAGACTCTTCATTTGACAATAATTTTTTGGAAAATCAGTTTAAGAATGATTCTTTGAACGTAAATTCCAAAAACGAAGAAATATCTTACAATGAAATTTCTGCAATTTTGGGAGCATATTTAAAATTTGCCAAAAATGTAGTTTCCCCCGCAAAAAATTGTATTAATCAAAAAAATAATTGGATAGGCCAACTTTATGAATGAATTTGTCGCGTCGGTCAATTCAAAAAAAATTATTATTAGAACCGAAGATTTTAAAAAGGTCTTAATAAATGATTTTGAATTCAACTGTGATATTTCGAAATTATCACAGTATACGTTTAAAGTTGAAATTAATAATAAGATTTTTCATACAACGGTTGTTCAAAAAAATAAAGAATCAATGTTATTTTTAATTGACGGCAAATATATTGAAACCTCAATTAAAACTTTACTGGAAGAAAAAGCTGAAAATTATCTAAGAAATAAAGAATCAACTACTTCAATAGAACAAGTTTATTCACCCATGCCGGGCTTAATTTTAAAGTATTATAAAAATATTGATGATGAAGTAAAACAAGGAGACCCAATAATATTATTGGAGGCGATGAAAATGGAAAATGAAATTCACGCTCCTAAATCCGGAATTATTACTAATATACACGTTAAAATCGGAATATCGGTAGAAAAAAATCAACTGCTTATGAGCATTAAATAAAGAAAGGAATTGAACTTAAAGGAGGGTCTGTGAAAAAATATTTATCTTTATTCATCTTTTTATTTGTACTTAAAAATATATTTGGAAGCGGATTTCAAATTAATGAGCAAGGCTCAAGAGCAATGGGATTAGGCGGCGCGTTTGCCGGATTGGCAAATGATCCTTCCGCAATTTACTTTAATCCAGCCGGAATAACTCAACTTTGCGGTACGCATTTGATTGGCGGAGCAACTCTCATTATACCAAGTTCAACTTTTCGAGGACCTTTTCCCTCAATCACAGAATCAGCTATGAAGTCGCAAGTTTTTAACCCGGTGCATTTATATGGAACTCATCAAATTCTGGATAAACTTTTTATAGGTCTTGGAGTTGGCAATAATTATGGATTAGGAACCGAATGGGATGATGAATGGGTAGGTAGATTCATGACAGTTAAAACCGAAATTAGAACATTTTTCTTTAATGCTGTTGCGTCATATAGAATTATGAATGAAGTATCTGTCGGTTTCGGATATGTTTTTGGGTACGGAGATGTTTTAATAAATAGGAAATTAAATTTAGCGCCATTTAATAGCGAACCATCATTAAATTTGGAAGGAACTGGTTACGGATCAGGATTTATTGCCGGAATATTCATCCATCCAATTCCGGCTGTTTCTTTAGGGTTATCATTCAGAAGTCAGGTTAAATTTGATTTTGAAGGAGATGCAACTCCCAAAAATTATTCATCACAATTTAAAGATATGCTCCCGAGCGGAGCAATTACGGCTCCATTGACAACTCCTGAAAATATTACTTTAGGCGTTGCAATAAGACCGTTAAAGAGTTTTACACTAACGGCTGATTATCAGTATGTCGGCTGGGACAGTTATGATAAATTAGAAGTTAAATTTAAAGATTTTATCGATTCTGAAACGGGAGAACTACTTGTTTCTTCATCGGATCGAAATTATGTAAATTCGTTTATTGCCAGAGTAGGAACCGAATTTGAATTAAATAAAACTATTACAGCCAGAGCCGGTTTTCTTTATGATCGTAATCCGGTACCGGATGAAAGACTTGATCCTACACTTCCTGATGCAGACCGTATGGGATTAAATATCGGAGGGACATATAATCTGAGTGAAAACATTTCGGTTGAAGCTGCATATATGTTTTTAAGATTCGCTGAAAGAACAATCACAAAATCATTAGAAAACTACAGCGGAATTGAAAATAGTAATTCTCCAATGAATGGAGTTTATAATTCTACGGCAAATTTAATGTCAATTACACTTGGATATAAATTTTAATCGGAGTTTATAAAATGAAAAGTTTATTAAAATTATTAATGTTAGGATTAGTACTTCTTGCATGTGAAGATAGAACCGAATTAACTGAGCCGTCAAAACCAAATACGGGAACTGCCAATTTCACAAAGTTTGTTGCAATCGGCAACAGTTTAACAGCGGGATATCAATCAAGCGCATTATATGAAAGTGCGCAAGAATATTCTTTCAGCAAACAGATAGCTAATCAAGTCGGGGTTGAATTCGTACAACCCACAATAAGTGACCCAGGAATAGGCGGAAGAATTGAAGTTAAATCAATTGTTCCTTTCTCAACAAAAACCGCGTCTATTAATGCAGGTTCTCCAACAAATTTGAATTTTAACGGAATTTATAATAATTTAGGAATTCCCGGAGCATTACTGCCGGATATTTTGACGGCAAAAAACACATCAACGGCAATAGATAAAAGCAACGTATTTTTTGATATTGTTTTGAGAAATCAAGATAAAACTCCGCTTGAAATGGCATTGTCAGCACAGCCAACATTGGTAAGTCTTTGGATTGGAAACAATGATATTTTAGGATACGCTACTAGCGGAGGAATAATTCCTCATACACCTGTTGAAACTTTTGCATATTTATATGATCAATTATGCGGTGCACTTGCTCAAGCAGGAATTCCCGTAATTTTAGCAAATATTCCCAATGTAAGCGCTATTCCGTTTTTTACGACTGTTGCTCCAAGTATCGGACAATCTCTGCAAGCAGCGCAAAGTCAAAATCCGCAGATTCAAGGTTTAGTTTATTCAACTTCATCAACCGATATTCCAGTAGGATTAGCAACTATATTTGATTTGTTAAACAACAAAACAATGGTAACATTAAAAGGATCTGGCGCGGCACAATTTTTAGGTGATACTAAAGGATTATATTATTCAACAAATTCAATTACAGTTCCTGAGGGTGTAAATACTGCATATCCATTTGGATTAACGGCCGAAAATCCGTTTCCAAATAGTTTAGTTTTAGATCCGCTCGAACAAATAGAAGTACAAAATGTTGTCAGCAGTTTTAATTCTTCAATAAAAAGTATTTCAGATAAATATAATTTTCATCTTGTTGATATAAATAATTTCTTCAATGAAGTTGCGGCAGACGGTTATGAATCAGACGGAGTTGAATTTACTACCCAATATATTTCAGGTGGTATTTTTAGTCTGGATGGTGTTCATCCTACAAGTCAAGGTTATGCTATAATTGCAAATCAATTCATCGAAAAAATTAATGCCGATTTTGGCGCGAAGATTGAAAAAATCAATGTTTCTCAAGTTCCGGGCAGTTTGGAATTAGCAAAAAAAGTTACTTTCGAAAAATTCAATTTGCCGATATTTGAGATAGGAACTTTTGATAATATTTTTTATTAATTGATAATTAAGATTTCACTAATTATTTTTGCATATTACCAACAAATCAAAGTGTTAAAATGAAAAATATATTATTAATCCTTGTTTTATTATTATCGCTTTCCGCATGTTCAATTTTTCAGTCTTCAGATGATGAAGATGAAAAGGCAAAAGCAGATGCCGAAGAGGTTTATGTTTTTGACGAAGTTGACAATGCTAAAAAATCGAAAGACATTGACGATGTTAAAAAAGATGTAGATAATACTTTTGACGACGACAGTGACGATAATGAAAAAACAGATATAAAACCTACAACTCAACATGGATATTTTTTGCAATTAGGTGCATTTTCAACAAAGTCAAGGGCTGAACAATATATAAAGGAAAATGAATCCAAAGTGCCATTTAAGTTATCAATTGTATACAATAATGTAAATTCGCTGTATACTGTTAGAAGCTCGGCTTATAATACTAAATCAGAAGCTCAAATGGTTAGGGAAGGTTTTTGGAAACAAAATATGTTTAAGGACGCATTTATTGTAACCGAATAAAAAAGGGGAGAAAATTATAATGGCTTTTTCATTAAATAAAGTGATGCTGATTGGAAATTTAGGTCAGGATGCTGAACACAGATTTACAACAAATAATACGGAAATAACCACTTTCTCATTAGCCACATCGTACAGCTATAAAGGTAAGGATGGGAACTGGGTTAATGAAACTACTTGGCATAATATTGTTTTATTTGGCGCTTCTGATTACTTAAAATCAAATTTGAAAAAAGGCAGAAAATTTTATGTTGAAGGCAGACTGAATAAACGCGACTATGAAAATAAAGAAGGTCAAAAAATTTATGTTACTGAAATAGTTGCGGATAAATTTAGTATTATTCCATTAGACGGCTCTGAAGGCGGAGGTTCGCAGTTCTCTTCTTCATCCAATGATACAAATAATTTTGTTCAATCGGAATCTACCGATAATCGCAGTGAAGATGATGATTTACCATTTTAGTTAATTATAATAATATAGGTTAATTTTATATTTGGATATTGATTGGCTTTTTAGAACAATTTTACTTGTAATACTTTTAATTTTGTCTGCTTTATTTTCAAGTTCTGAAGTGGCGCTTCTTTCATTAGATGATAAAAAAATAGAAGAAATAAACAGAAGCTCAAAGAATCTTGCAAAATATATTTCAGAATTAATTTCGGCACCGCAGAAACTCCTTATAACAATTTTAATTGGGAATACGATAAGCAATGTCGGTGCTTCAATTATCGCTGTTACTTTAGCATTAGATATTGCAAAAGTTAACGGTTTTTCTGTTGATTACTCGTTAATAACTCAAATAATTATTTTAACAATTATTGTTATAATATTTTGCGAAGTCACGCCTAAAGTTTGGGCCAATAAACATCCAGTCTATATTTCAAAAATTATCTCAATTCCACTTTATTTAATTGGAATAGTTCTTAGTCCAATTACAAAAATTCTTACTTTTTTAATGAAGATACTTACTACCAATGTAAAGTATGATAAAGCAAGAACCGCATTGTCAACTTCAGACATTGCGGATTTAGCTGATATTGGAATTGAAAAAGGAACTCTTGAAGAGGAAGAACATGAATTAATTCATGGATTGGTATCTTTTAAATCTACTTTTGCGCGGGAAGTAATGACGCCAAGAGTGGACATTATTGCTGTTCCTAAAGACATTCCATATAACGAGTTGATTGAAATAATTAAAAGTTCTGGTCACAGTAGAATTCCAGTATATGTAAATGATCTAGATTCAATAATTGGAGTTATTCACGCAAAAGATCTGCTTCAGTTTTTAGGTAGTCCTAATACTTTTGATATAAAAAAAGTGATACGAGATTGTCTCTTTGTACCTGAAACAAAACTGCTGAGCACTTTATTGAAAGAATTTCAAGAAAAAAATATGCACTTAAGTTTAGTTGTTGATGAATACGGAGGAACAGCCGGACTTATAAGTTTAGAAGATGTACTAGAAGAAATTGTGGGTGAAATTAGAGACGAATATGATACAGAAGAAGATGAAATTGTTAAAATAAATGAAAATAAATTTGTTATGTTTGGTAAGGTTTCTATTAGCGAATTGGAAGAAATTCTTAATATAAACATTGAAGTACCAAATGAAGATTTTGAAACGTTAGGCGGATTTATTTTCAGCCATGCTGGAACAATTCCAGAAGTTGGTTATAAATTTGAAAAATATGGATATTCTTTTAAAGTTATAGGTTTAGAAAACAATAGAATTAGTAAAGTAGAAATTGAAAAACTAAAATAAATGAAAAAAGGTTGTTTTATTTCCGTTATTGTCACACTTACTGTTTTATTAGCAGTCATATTCTATTTAATAAAATTTCACGGTGATGAATTATTGAGTTTCGGAAAAGATAAGTTACTTGAATATACAAAATCAAAAATAGTTTCTGATTTGGAAAAATTAAAGGATCAAGAATACGGCGATTCGTTAAAGGTTGAACTTGATAATTTTTTCAACACATTTAATAAAGATAATCTTGAAGATAGATTAAATGCTTTGGAACCTTTGTCTCAAAATATTGAAATAATTGTTAAAGATAATAAAATTGATTCAACCGAGTTCGAATTAATTAAACAAACTCTGAAATCAAATGAATGAAGAAAAGAAAACAGAAATTAAAGTTGGCATAACAATTTTTATTGCTTTGATTATTTTTGTTCTAATATTCGGTTGGGCAAAAAATTACAGCTTGACTTCCCATGATATGAAACTTTCCGTGAAATTTAATTCAGTTGCGGGATTGGAAGTCGGTGATCTTGTTACGGTTAATGGAGTTAGAAAAGGTTATGTCGAGTTAATAGAATCCGAACCAAATTCAGCATTAGTGAAGATAAATTTTTCTGAAGATCCGAATCTAAAAGATGACGCTAGTTTTTCAATTATGATGCTTGATTTGATGGGCGGCAAGAAAATCGAAATTATTAATGGGATTTCGCAGAATAATTTGGATTACGGCAAAACTTATATAGGAAAGTTTTCCGGTGATATTTCAACAGTTATGGCAACATTGAATTCCGTTGAAGGCGATTTAATCTCAGTGATAAAAGATTTAAAATTATCCTTGGATTTTATTAATTCAAATTTTTCCAATGAAGAATTTAAAACAAATATAACACAATCCGTTTCCAATCTACAAAAACTTTCTGCTAACCTTAACGAACTGCTCGTTAAAAATCAAAAAGATATTTCCGAAATAATTTCCAATACAAAAAATCTTACAAACGATACAAAAATTTTATTGAGCAGCAACAAAACTGAACTTAACGATATAATACATATTTCAAAGAAAACTTTGGCAAGCACCGATTCTTTAATTCAAAAGTTAAATTTACTTACCGATGAAACCGTAAACGGAAAAAATAATATCGGCAAATTATTATATGATGAAAATTTGATCGGTGATATTAAAGAATCAATGAAACAGCTGAAAAAACTTACTAAAACAATTAATGATCAATTAGAAAACGGCGGATTGGAAGTTAAAGCAGATGTTGATCTGTTTTAATTTTATACGAATATGATATTTGGAATTGGCATTGATATAATAGAAATTGACAGGATTAAAAAAAGTATTGAGAAATTTGGTGATGTATTTCTTAATAAAATATTTACGGCTACCGAAGTAGAATATTGTTTATCGAAAAAAAATAAATTTCAACACTTTGCGGCAAGATTCGCGGCAAAAGAAGCGATATCAAAAGCGTTGGCGACTGGCTGGAGCAAAGGCTTTAAATGGAAAGATATCGAAATTTTCAATGAAGCTTCGGGAATGCCGAACGTTAGACTTTCCGGAAATCTGCAAAAATTTTTAGATGCCGATAAACAATTAAAAATTACAATGAGTCATTCGGAGAATTATGTAACTTGTTTTGCCATAATTTATTCAAATAATTCAAAATAGATTTAATTTTTAGCAGTTACTTTTCCTTTTCATAAATTTTTTTACGTATAATTCAATGAAATATCTTTTTGTAATAAATCCCATTTCCGGCAAGGGAAGAGGTAAAGATTCAATACCTATAATTGAAAATTATTTGAAGTCTAATTGTATTGACTATAAATTCCTAATTACCCAATATCCAAAAAATGCGACTGAATATTTAAGAAATAATTGCCAAGAATTTAATATCATTGTATCTGTCGGCGGCGATGGAACACTTAATGAAGTTGTAAATGGAATCACGGATAATTATTTAGATAAAGTAATTTTAGGCGTGCTCCAAATCGGCACCGGAAATGATTTTTCAAAAAATATTAGTTCATCAAAAAATATTATTGATAATTTAACTAGTATCTGTCAAATAAGTAAATTCAGTTTTAGAAATATTGATGTAGGGACTATTGAATTTACTAATGAAAATTCTAATGAGGTATTTACTCACAAATTCATAAATGGAGCCGGTATCGGATTTGATGCTTATGTCGGAGCATTGACTCAAAGAAATAAAGTTCTAAGAGGAATTTCCGCATATTTAGTATCTGTAATTAAGGCATTGTTCAATTATAAAATGATAAATGTTGAAGTAAAATTTAATAATGTTGAGATTACCGGCAATAAGTTAATGATTACTTTTGGTAACGGTATTTCACATGGAGGCGGATTTTATTTGACTCCAAATGCGAAAATTGACGACGGGATTCTGGATATTAGTGTTTTTGAGGAAATTAAAAGAAAAAGATTGTTATCAGCGCTTCCAAAAGCTTTGGTAAATAAATTGGAAGATGTACCCGAAGCCGATTTTTTTTGCACTGATGGAAATGTATTTGCAAAATTAAATACTCCTTATTATTTTCATTGCGATGGTGAAATTATAAGTGACAATTTAAAGACGGCTAAAATTTCACTGCAAAAAGGGAAAATAAAAATAATTGAGAATTTTTAAATGTTAATAAAAAAACCAAAAAATAGAGCCTTTGATTATCAGCCGCGTTATTACAAACCTGAGCATGATAAAGAAGAAATAAGAAAAAGAAAATTAGGATTTAGGTCAAATCTAAACAAATCATCTAAAAAGCGTTCTCCAATAATTTTTGTAATATTATTGCTTATAATAATTTATTTGCTAATAGAATACCAAGGATTAATAAAATAGGAGAATATTTAGTTTACATAATATACATTATAAGACAATTTCTATTTTGTATATTTGTAAAATCCCTCACCGCTTTTTCTACCTAATTTCCTTGCGGCAACCATATTCTTTAATAACGGACACGGTCTGTATTTTGAATCATTAAATCCTTCGTATAAAACATTCATAATCGCGAGACAAACATCCAATCCAATAAAATCTGCTAATTCCAAAGGTCCCATTGGATGAGCCATACCGAGTTTCATTACTTTATCAATATCTTCCGCGCTGGCAACATTTTCATATAAGCTAAAAATTGCTTCATTAATCATAGGCATTAAAATCCTGTTGGAAATAAAACCCGGGTAATCTTTAACTTCAACTGGTATTTTTCCAATTGATTCGGAAAGTGCTTTAATCGTATTGAAAGTTTCATCAGAAGTCGAATAACCTCTAATTATTTCAACCAAACGCATTACAGGTACCGGATTCATAAAATGCATACCAATAAATTTTGCCGGATTAAGTGAATACGAAGCCAATTCAGTAATCGAAATTGATGAAGTATTTGAAGAAATGATACAATTAGGATTAAGTAAATTATTTAAATCTTTGTAAATATGTGTTTTAACTGCTTTGTTCTCAATAACAGCTTCTATAACTAAATCTACATTATGTGCTAAATTTCCAATTCCTACTTTGGGAATTATATTGCTTAAAGTCATTTCAACAACTTCTTTGCTAATAATTTCTTTTTTAAGCTGTCTTTCTAAATTTTTTTCAATTGTAGATAGACCTTTTTGAAGCAATTCTTCATTTATATCTATAAATTCTACACTAAAATTGTTTTGTGCAAAAACATGGGCAATTCCATTTCCCATAGTTCCGGCGCCAATAACACCAATTTTTTTTATCTTCATAATGATATCTCGCTTAATGAATAAATATGCGTGCTCCGGTACGATTTAGAATAAAATTGATTTATTCTAATTCAAATGATAAACAGCATTTAAGTTTTCCGCAAGGTCCGGTATATTTAGAAATACTGTTGGCAACGTTATTTTCTTCGGCAATATCGGTAGTAATTCTTTTAAAATTATTAATGAAAGTGGTGCAGCAAAATTCTCTTCCGCAAGTAGCTAAGCCGCCTTTTCTTTTGGCTTCGTCTCTAACTCCCATTTGGCGGAGTTCAATTCTTGTTTTAAAAGAAGCCGCAAGTTTTTTAGCAAGTTCTCTAAAATCAACTCTTCCTTCGGAAGTATAAAAAAAGTATAATTTTTTCCTGTCAAATTGAAAATGAATATCAACAAGTTTCATTTCCAACGATAGTTCATTTATATATTTAAAGAAAACCTTTTTGCTTCAATGCAATTTATTACATTACTAATATTTTTCTCAATATCTTTTTCATTTACTACGCGATCAATTACTGGCAATTTTGTGTTTCTAAGTTCAGACTTCGATAATTTAAATTCTACAATTTGTCCGGTTTCAATAATTGTAGCTATTTCATATTCTTCATCTATTTTAACAATAATATCGTCAAATAATTTTAATGGAATACTATTAATATTCTCGCAGAAATGAATTCCAAGCAAACCTTTGCATTTTGCCAAAAGTATTTTTCCGGTTCCATAAGTATTTACGGATTCGTTCGAGTTATTAACTAAAACTTCTTCAACCGGGATGTTAGGCTTTATAAGTTCTTTAGTAATTTTATCGTGTAATAAATTATAATAGTTGCCGTCAATTAATGTATTTAATACCGAACGCTGGTTATTTGAATTAGTTTGCGATTTATCGGTCATTTCGTTTTCATTCCAATTGAAGATATATCAAATATAATTTTCATCATTATTAGATTTAGGTTTACGTTATTATCAATTGCGTTTTTCGTTCTGTTTAAATTATTCACAATTTCGTTAATATCAAAATAGTAAAATCTACTATTGTACTTTTCCAGTGTATCGGTATAGTTTTTAAATTTAACTCCATTTATATTGTATTTCATTTTTAAAGTATCATTAAACCACATAATAATAAGATCAATAATATTTTTAATGTCTATTTCCGAACTGCTTTCCAAAAGACTTGAAAACTCTTTACTTGCGGTAAAATATTTTCCTGCTAAAGAATACCTTAGAACTGATATTGTTTTTTGAACAATTTTTTCAAAATTAGTTTCTAGATATGTAACTGCCGTAGTTGCCGATCCGTTTGAGAATGGTAATATTTCTTCAATTGCATCTTCTGTTTCTTCGGAATAATTGAACTTCGTTAATAGAATTTGTTTTAATTCAAAATTTGATAAAGGCGCAAAATTTACAGTCCAGCATCTTGATTTAATTGTGGAAAGTAAAAGTTCCGGCTGATCAGATAATAATAAAAAGATTGCATTTTCAGGCGGTTCTTCAAGGTTCTTCAAAAAAGCGTTTTGTGCCTCCGTGCTCATTTTATGAGCATCAATTAAAATAATACCCCTATAATTAATTTCATTATAATTTAATGCCAAGAACTTATTTATTTCTCTAATACTGTTAATCTTGATATTGTTCGCATTATTAATATTAATTTGATAATAAGGATTTTTCGATTTTTGTTTAATTTGTTCATTGATAGAATCAATGTCCTCTTGAGATAATTTATCTAACGGAAGGTCAAAATTTGTCTCTGATTTTCCTCGAGGTAATGGTTGAATTAGTTTTACATACGGTTCAGCTAAATTGGAAATTTTTTGATTTATTATTTCAGAATTGCCATTTATCATTTTTAAAAACTGAAGAGCCGAGTAGAATTTCCCTACTCCTTCTGTTCCGGTTAATAAAATTGCGTTAGGAATTCTTTGCGAAGTATATATATTATTTAGTAAGCTTGACGCCGAAGATTGACCTTTAACGTCAAGCAACAATTCATGCATCTTAATAGTCGAAAATTCTAATTAAATTCATCCTCATCGTCAAAATAAAAGAAATCTTCGTCACTTGGGTAATCCGGCCAAATATCCTCAATACTTTCGTAGATTTCTTCGTCATCATCTAATTCGCTAAGATTCTCGATTACTTCAACCGGGCTTCCAATTCTATCAGCATATTCAATTAATTCTTCTTTTGTTGCCGGCCATGGAGCATCTACCAAATAAGATGCTAATTCTATAGTCCAAATCATTATACTATTACTCCCCTACTTTGAACTTTTTTCATTATTAATGTCAAATATTTTAATATCGCTATATACAAAATTTTCTGGATTTAAATTTACCCCATCATGAAAAACTTCATAATGAAGGTGAGGACCCGTAGCAAGTTCTCCTGAACTTCCTGAAAGTCCCAATAAATCGCCTCTCTTAACTTTTTGACCAACTGAAATTTTTATTTTTGATAAATGAGCAAATAAAGTCGTATATCCGAATCCATGGTCAATTTCAACTGTATTGCCATAGCCGTAACGAATTCCTGCTCCAACAACTTTTCCATCACCAGGAGCAAAAACTTCTGTTCCAGTATCAACAACAACATCAATTCCAGTGTGCATTCTGTAAACTCTAATAATTGGATGAAGTCTCATTCCGAAACGATCACCAATTGGACCATTTGCAGGAAGTATTGCCGGAATTGCTTTGAACAACTTTACATTATTAGTTAAGGATGTTTCAATTTCTTTATAATTCTGTTCTGTTACACTAATCTTTGCTTTAATCGAGTTTAAAGAATTATCCAAATTTTTTAGTAAATTGTTTACTTCAGAAACTGAAGTTGGCAATATTTCTGTGAATTCAGATCCGCCTATACCGAAACTTTTTTCACTTTCAGGTATTGGTTTTAAATTGACGGAAAGCCTCAAAGCATCGTCTTTGCTTCTAATATTATCTATTGTTTTGCTCAATATTGTCAATTCGTTATTAACGTCTTTAAACTTAGATTTCAGGGCTTTATTTTCAGCCTTTATTGCGTCAATATCAAAAGATGGATTAAGTATGCTGGTAATGAATAAATAACCGCCAAATATTATTAATGATGAAAGCAACCCGAATAGAGCAACCAAAGATAAAAATTTCGCATAAAAATTTTTAATCTCGATGAACTGCAGTTTTTTTTTCTGAATAATAATACAGATTTTTCTTCATACACAAATTGGTCTAATTTGGATTGGAAAATACAAAAAGGTCTTGTTTTTAGCAAGCAAATTTAACCTGTTATAACTATCAAATAAAATTTTTAAATTATTCGAAATCATGCTCAAAATAGTTAACCGATCTGTTTGTATCGTCAGTTTTAGATTTAATTTTTGATTTAAGTCTTTGATTTAAAACTTCAGCCGCATCGTAACCATAATGTTTCAGAACATAATTTAAGGCAATTACTTCACTAATAACTGTAATATTTTTTCCAGGTACAATTGGAATTTTTACTGTTTGAATTTCAACATCCATAATACTTGTTGTTTTATTATCTAAACCTGTTCTGGTATACTCACTATTTTCATCCCAAACTTCTAATTCAATAATTACTTCCAATCTTTTTTGAAAACGAATCGCTCTGATTCCAAATAGACTTCTGACATCAAGAATACCAATCCCTCTAATTTCCATAAAATGCTTTACTAATTCGGTTCCTGCGCCCATAATAATGCCTTCGCCTTTTTTGGTTAGAATAACAACATCATCGGCTACAAGTCGGTGTCCCCTTTCTATTAAATCTAACGCAACTTCACTTTTACCAATACCTGATTTCCCTACAATCAGCATTCCGATGCCGTAAACATCTATGAATGAGCCATGCACGGAAAGTCTCGGCGCAAACTGATCATCAAGAAAATCACTTACTAAAAATGAAAGTTTTGTAGTTGTTAAACTAGATAAGAACATAGGAACATTAAATTGATTGGCCAATTCAATTATTTCTGGATCAGGTTTGTTGAAATTAGTAAATATTACGCATGGAATATCAAAACCAAAAAGTTTTTCAATGGCTATTCTTCTTTTTTCCAATGTCAATTTTTTCATATATTGAACTTCGGTGTTGCCTACTATTTGAACACGCTTATATGAAAAAAGATCAACAAACCCGGCTAAAGCCAAACCAGGTCTGTGTAAATTTTGTTCGGTAATCGGTCGATTCAGATTTATTTCTTTATTTAATAATTCAATATTAAATCTTTCTTTTGTATGCTTATAAAAGAATTCAACCGTAATACTTTCTTTTCTAAAAATGTTTTTACTATTAATATTCAATTATCTTGCTTTGGAAATTCGTTTAGATTTCAGTGTTTTTAATTGTTTCGTTAATTTTTGAATTGTCGCCGACAAAGCTTTGCCATATTCGTCGCTTGATTCATTTGCCGATAATGTTTTACCGGGTATATTTAAATTTATTTCTACGCTTTTAATACTGTCTTTTGAATGTGTATAGCTTAAAATTACATTGGCATCAATAATATCATCACTATATTTTTCAAGTGATTTTAATTGATAAGTTATCTCTTCCTTTAAGGATTCTTTGGCTTTGAACTTTCGTGATGTTATTTGTACATTCATAAAAACTCCTTATGATTTTGGATGAGCGTTTTTATATGATTGTTTTAATCTTTCAACGCTAACGTGAGTATATATTTGCGTTGTTGAAAGATTTTCGTGACCCAATAATTCTTTAACTCCCATTAAATCGGCGCCGTTATCAAGCATATGTGTGGCGGCAGAATGTCTGAGAATATGAGGGCTTTGTTTTGCAATACCGGAAACTTTTGAAAAATATTTTTTTACTAAACGATCAACATATTTAGGATAAATTCTAACTTTTGAATCTGTTAATATCAATGGATCTTTGTTCATTAAATGCGGTCTGGAAGATAAATATTCTTCCAAAATAGTTTGAGATTTTTCGCCAATAGGTACTAATCTGGTCTTACTTCCTTTGCCAAAGACTTTTAGACTTTTACGGTTCAGATCAATATCTCCAAAGTTTAGATTACAGAGTTCTGAAACTCTAAGCGCACAACCGTATAACAACTCAAATACAAGTTTATTGTTTCTATTATCTTTTTGTTCCTCATCTATAATTTTAAGAATTTTTAAATAAGAGTCAAGATTTATTATTTCCGGAAGTTTTCTTTTGATTTTTGGATTCTTTATGTTTTCAATGGGATTAATTTTAAGGGCTTGAATTTGTAATAAATAATTGAAAAAACCCCTTAAAACCGAAAGCTTTCTTGAAATTGATGAACGGTTATAATTTTCTTCAACTAATTTAAGAATATATGCTCTAACCAGTCTTTCGGATATTGATTTTGGGTGAGATATTTCTTTTACTTCTAAATATCCAATGAATTGACGAACATCATTTTCATAAGAAATTAATGTATTTTCAGATACTCTTTTTATTGCCGAATTGTTGGCAATAAATTCAGAAAGAAATTCATTTAAAGTTTTCGAACTCATTAAATTTTTGATTTAATTTTCAGATTTAACTAGCTCTACCACCGGTTTGTTCCAACTTACATAATCACAGTTGGGATAATTGCTGCATCCGTAAAAGTATCTTCCGCTTTTTGATCTTCTGGTTATTACATCACCGTCTTTACAAACAGGACATTTAATTCCTAGCGTTATCTGCTTGGTGAAATCACAAGTCGGATAATTTTCACAGCCAATAAATTTTCCAAAGCGACCGCTTCTAAATACGGTTTTACTTCCACATTTTGGACACTCATCACCAGTATATTCCGGTTCACTATTTTTTGTTTTCATCTCATTTGCAGATTTAATATTCTTACAATTCGGATAAGCCGTACAAGCAAAATATTTCCCGAATCTGCCTATTTTGATCTCCATCTCTGAACCGCATTTTTCACAAATTACTTTTTCTAAATTATGTTTAACTTTGTTCAACTGCTTTGAAAACGGGTGATAGAAATCTTCAAGAACCTGTAAATAATTATTTGTTTTTGACGCAACCATATCCAATTCTTCTTCCATTTTAGCAGTAAAGTTCACATCTAATATTTTTGGGAAATTGTGAACAAGAACTGAATTGACTTTTTTACCTAAGTCAGTTGGAATAAGTTTTTTCTCACTCTGGTCAATGTAATATCTATCTTGAATTGTACCAATTATTGAAGCATATGTACTTGGTCTTCCAATTCCGTTATTTTCAAGCTCTTTAATTAGAGTACTTTCTGTATATCGCGGCAAAGGTTTTGTAAATTGCTGATTTTTTTCAGCGCTTATTAAATTTAATTTTTGGTCATTTTCCAGACCCGCAGGAATTTGAGAAGCTTCCCCGTTTTCACTCTCATTTCCGTTTTCTTTATCTTCCTGATAAACCTTTAGAAATCCGTCGAATGTTATTACAGAGCCAGAAGCTTTTAAAATATTTTCATCTGCTTTTACAGAAACATTTGTTGATTCAACATCAGCAGATTCCATTTGACAAGCAACAAATCTCTGCCAAATCAATTGATATAATCTAAACTGGTCTTTATCTAAAAAATCTTTTACATCCTGCGGCGAATAATCTAATGAAGTAGGACGAATTGCTTCATGCGCATCTTGAACATTTTTCTTATTATTTTTTTCATATGATTTAGGATGTTTTGGCAAATAATTTTCACCAAAATTTTCACCAATAAAATTTCGTGCGGTTGAAACAATTTCTTCACTTAATCGTGTCGAGTCGGTCCTCATATATGTAATTAAACCGGTTATTTCACCTTTGTCAAGTTTAATACCTTCATATAAACTTTGAGCAATAGTCATGGTTTTTCGTGGTCGAAATCCTAATTTTCTTGAAGCTTCCGCCTGAAGCGTACTGGTTATAAAAGGTGCCGGCGGATTTCTTTTTGACTGCTTTTTGGTAATATCGTTAATTACAAATTCTTCTGCATTCTTAATTTCATTAAGAATTTTTTCAGCATCTTCAATGTTGGAAATCGCAAAATTCTTCTTTAAAAAATCTTCCCAATCAGAATCTGTCATTTCAGGTTTTGGCTGAATTTTTAATTGTTTTCCGTTTCTTTCAGACAATTTAACATTTAGAATTTCGCCTTTATCCGTTTGCAATTCGGCGCTAATTGTCCAATATTCTGTAGGAATAAAATTGTCAATCAATTCTTCGCGTTCGCAGATTAGCCTTAAAGCAACAGATTGTACTCTACCGGCAGAAAGTGAATTTCCAGAAGCTTCAAGAATCGACCGCCACAATAATGGACTAATGCTGTATCCAATAATTCTATCCATTACTCTTCTTGCTCTCTGAGATTGAACCAATGCCTCGTCAATTTCAAGCGGGTTTTCCATTGATTTTTTAACCGCATTTTTGGTTATTTCATTGAATAAAACACGGTAAATGTGAGCTTCCGTTTTTCCTTCTAAAACTTCAACAATATCTTGAGCTATTGCTTCGCCTTCGCGATCAGGGTCAGTTGCGACATATATTTTCTCGGCTTTGCCGGCAAGTTTTCTAATTTTCTTTATTGTATCGCCTTTCCCGCGTATATTTACGAGCTGAACTTTGAATCCATCTTCAATATCAATACCGAGTTTAGTTTTAGGCAAATTTTTAATATGACCAACAGTTGCCTCAACAATGTAGTTCTTTCCTAAATATTTATTAATAGTCTTAGCTTTTGATGGAGATTCCACCAAAACAAGATTTTTTGCCATTTAAAATTCCTTAGTTTATTGTATCGGATGAGTATAATAAAACTCTGCTTCCGGGTAAAATTTCTGAGTCAAAATCAACTAATGAAAATAAAATTATCCAATTAATATCATCTTTTGAAATTTTTTGATTCGGAAACATCGTCATGTGTTCAATAAGTAATTCTACATCGATTGGATCTAAAAGTCCAACGTTAACCAAATGCAATATATATTTCGAATTATCGGTTCCAATAATATTTATTTCGTCATTTGATAAAATTCTAAATCCTTTGTTAACCAGTTGACTATCTTTTCTAAGTTCTAATCTGTTGGTTAAGAATTTATCAAAAACTAATCCAAAAGCGGCACTTACAGTCTGTTCGTCAAAATTTTTATTGGTTTTAAGTTTTTTAGTAACTTCCTCAAAAGTGTATTTCTTTTTGAGTCCTTCTAAAATTTTTGCAAGAACTTCAACAATTTTAGCAGTCATATTTTATAATTATTTTAATTGTATTTTTTTCAAATTCAGAAACTAATCTGTTTTCTTCTTTTTTCATTTTTTTAAGATCAAATTTATTCTTATCGTCAAATCCCAATAAATGTAAAATTCCGTGAATAACCAATCTAATAATTTCATTATCGAGTGAAACTTTATATTTTTTCGAATTAGAAAATGCGTCATCAACAGAAATAAAAATTTCACCGTCAAAACTATCATTTTCTCCAGAATAATTAAAGGTAATAATATCAGTAGAAAAATTATGCCCTAAATACTGCGTATTTATCGGAATTATTTGTTCTGAGGTAATAAAATTTATTGGAAGCGATATTACATCAAATGAAAATTCAGATTTTAGTAATGAAATAATTTTATGAATTGCATTCTTGTTAATTTTGATTTTTCTATCAGAATTTACTGTTAAGTTTTTAATCAAATTCAACTCTTATTTTTTAATGACGCAATAGTTAATTCAGTATATTTCTTATATCGCTTAGCAGATGCCGCAAAATCTTCAATTTCTTCGGTCGTCAAATCCCTAATTATTTTAGCGGGAACACCGCCCACCAATTTTCCGCTTGGAACAATAAATTTCGGTTTCACAACTGATCCGGCGGCTACCATAGAATTTTCTTCTACAACAGCTCCATCTAAAATTATCGATCCGATTCCAATTAATGTAAGATCATTGATTGTGCATCCGTGCAGTTTAACGCTGTGACCAATAGTTACACTATTCCCAATATTTAACGGAAATCTTTGATTAGTAACATGCAGCATGCTCAAATCCTGAACATTTGTGTCATGTCCGATTTTAATGTAATGAACATCGCCTCTAACAACACAATTATACCAAACACTTGAATTTTCACCTATCGTTACATCACCGATTATTTTAACGCCTTCGGCAAGAAACACAGTTTCGTGAATTTTAGGAAACAAATTCAAATAAGGGAATAATTTATTTTCAATATTTATAATCTTGTTTAAAACTCAATTATTTTTTTACAATTTCCAGTTTATAATTTTCATTCAATAATTCTTTAGCTTTTTCATATTGTCTGTCAACATCCAACAATACAGAATACCATCCGTTATTATTCCAGAAATTTTTAGCGATATGGGCTTTGATCATTGTTTTAATAAATTCTTTATCTTTAATAAAATCTGCATCTGAATATTTCACTCCATTTGCATCGGCAAATTTAATAAAAGAGTTTAATTCAACTTCATTTATAGAAAATTCTTTTTTAAATAGTGGAAAGTTATTTTTGAATTTAGTATTTAATTCTTTGTTAGAATCAATTAATTTTCTCGCAAATTTATAATATAAATTATTACTTCTTAAATGAATTGAATATTCAGAAATTTCATTATTCTTTACGAAAAAGTCGGGTGTTATTCCACCTCCAGCGATTACAGGTCTACCGCCGGCTGTGTGATATATTTCTTTTGTTGAATCTGCTTCCAAAGTATGATTTACGTTTTCACCTTCACTTTCATCGCGAGTTAACACTTCATTATAATATTCATCTTTATTCTTGAATTTTCTCTGAATTGCTCTTCCCGATGGAGTATAATATTTTGAAATAGTAATTCTTACCGCAGAACTGTCTTCTAATATAAATGGACGTTGAACCAGTCCTTTGCCAAATGAAGTTTCGCCAACTAAAATTCCTCTGTCCCAATCTTGAATTGCCCCGGAAACAATTTCACTTGCCGAAGCACTGCCTCGGTTAATTAAAACCGCAATTGGTATTTTTTCGTAGGGATAAGCTTTTTCAGCGTTGAAATTTTCATCAAGTAATGAAACTCTTCCTCTGGTGTAAACAATTAATTTATTTTTATCGATAAAAAGATCGGCAATCTGAAATGCTTGATCTAAATATCCGCCGGGATTATTTCTTAAATCAAAAATTAATTTTTTCATCCCAAGTTTATTCAAATTTTCAAGCGACTGTTTAACTTCAAATGTTGATGTTTCCGCAAATTTTGACAAAGAAATGTAGCCGATTGAATCAGAGACCATAATTGCGGCGTCAACTGTGTAAATTGGAATTTGATCTCTTATTATTTCGAAATCAAATTTTTTCTTAATGTAAGGACGATAAACGGAAATTTCAACCTTTGTGCCCTTTTCACCGCGAAGATTTTTAACAACATCTTTATTTGTAAACCCGATTGCACTTTTACCATTTATTTTAATAATTCTATCACTGGCTTCAACTCCAACACTCTCACTTGGACCGCCAGTAATTGGGGAAACAACATTTATTGTATCGTTATTTATTTGAAATTCAATGCCGATTCCTTCAAAGTTTCCTCTAAATTCTTCTTCTATGCCCTTTTGTTCAACTTGAGGAATATATACCGAATGAGGATCGAGGTCGTTTAACATTCCTGTAATTGCGTCATCTACGAGCTGATCCGTTTTAACATCCTGATAATAATATTTTTGAGTATAATTTAGTACTTCGCTAAATTTTTTAGTTCCTTCAGTAACATTTTTATCTACTAAAAAATCACTTATAAAGAAACCTAAAACAAAACCGGTAATCAAAATTATAAATGCAATTAAGATTCTAGATGACGATTTGAACAAATTATTAGCTCCATTAAATTTTAGTATATAAGGATAATGTAGTGAAGAAATTTTGCGACCGCTGTGATTTGGCCAATGAGTTATTAAAATAATTTATATTTAGAAAAAATATCCAATTTTTTATCGGTTCAAATTGAGTTGAAAACTTAAATGATCTTAAAATTTCTTTATCTCCTTTACGAAAATAAACATTTTGTGAATCTCCGATCCTATAACCTAAATTTATGTTTCCGCCAAAATTTACGGTTTTACCAGTTTCATATTCAACATTTGCGCCATGAACGGAATATTCATATGTAAAATTTAAATTAAGTCTATAATTTAATCTATAATTTAGACTCATCAATAAATTTGAAGAATTAGGCTGAAGCGCTGATCCCAAATTAAAATTTGAACTTGTAAAATTATTATCCGATATTCTGTGAGTAAAAACATATGGATCAATTCTAATATATTGAATTTCTGCATCTAAGGGTAAAATATTATATAAATGTGTGGAAAAAACTCCTAAATTGAGCATTGTTTGATTTCCGTACCAACCCGTTCCGATTTTTCCAAAATCAATATCATCCAAAAGCAATGTTGCGTAAATTTTAACATTTTCAAATGAATTATTTTGTGCGTCAAAAAATATCATTGAATTATCTCGGTCCTGGTTAGCATGCTCCGAACTTTTGTAAAAATTAAACGGGTTCAAATATGAAAAATCTAAATTACGATTTGAATAAATGATCATTTCGCCAAGACCAAGTTGTAAATACTGTCCTAAGCCCAAACCCAATCTATGATATGCCAAATATTTATCATTTACTACGTTTATTCCGCCTTTAATTGAATCAAGTATAACTGATTTATTTCCTAAAAGTTTTGAATGAAAAAAAGTGAAATTTATTCTTTTATACTTGAGCGCCAATTCTATATATTCCATTCTTGGAGCATTATCTCCAATCATAGTTTTTTCAATTCCATATCCAATAAACTTTCTGTCATTCCCTATTTTAATTTTTGCAAAGTCAAAATCGGCTAATCCATAAGAAACAGTTTCATCAAAATAATTATCGCCTAATTGTGACGCGCTTTCTTGATTGAATTTATAATTATATTTTAATGAGGAAAAACTCTGAGTGAGTTCTTTGTTTCCTAAGAAAGATCCGTTCGTAGAAGTTACCGAAAATCCTAATGTATTAAATAAAGAAACTCTTATTTCTCCGCCGAATCTATAAATTAAACTAGAAAGATTTTTATTATCTTCCGATTTATTTAAATAATCAAGTTTACCAATAAAATTTACAAATAGTGAGGTTTGTGTTGAATCATAATATTTATATAGAAATTTTTCTTTTTCCGAATAGAGATAATTTAAATTCCAATTGGGAATTAAGGATTCAGTTTTTTCGAGTTTGGAAAATATCTCAAGTTCAAATTCCATAATGAAATCATTTAATTTATCCCTGTCAATTTTATCTAATAATTCTTGTTTCTCTATTATTTGAATTAATAAATCCGAAATTTCTTTTCTAGTTTTTGGTATTTCAAACGAATTATAATTTTCAATAATTCTTAAAGTATTCATTCTGTCAAGAAAATTGTAAATTTCATCTTCAACAGAAACGTAACCAACTTGACTGAATAACGTAAGCGGAATTGTTAATATTAGTAAGAAGATTATTTTTTTCATTTTATGATCAGATTATCTGACTTCTTTCCATTCTGATGATTTGGATGTTTTTGTAAAAATAATATAAACGCTATTAATTAACCAAGTAAAGAAAATTCTAAAATGTCCTAATTTTCTGTATCTTCTTGGCGATTCGTACACTACTAAATCGCGCGCAAACAAAATTTTACCATATTTTCTAATTCGTCTGAACAGATCAAAATCTTCTCCCGCGGCAAGTTCTTCATTGAAACCATTTACTTTTTCAAAAACATCTTTTCTTATAGTTTGAAATTCGCCTCTTCCCATTCCCATTCCAATTACATTTAATGCGTGAAAATGGAAATTATAAAAAGAATGAAAAATTAAATCAATTAATTTTTGTTCATGAGGAAATACTTCAACTTTACACGTCATCGCTAAAAATTCACTTGGCAGAAATTTATTTTTTATTTTCAATAAAAATACTTCAAAATTTTTTATATAAACATCACCGTTAATAAAAATTAAAACATTGCCTTTTGCAGATTTTGCACCGGCATTTCTGCCCATTGCGATATTTTGTTTTTCATTTATTTTTTTTTCAACTATTACTGCATTAAACTTTCTTGCAATATCTAATGTTGAATCCGAGCTTCCGCCATCTGAAATAATAACTTCATAATTATATTCTTTCAATAAACTTTGATCACAAATTACTTCCAATAAATTTGGAAGAAGTTTTTCTTCATTTAAAGTAGGAATTATTATGCTGTAGTTTATCATGTTAATATATTATAAGTGCCAAAGAAATTCCATTTTTGGAAAATTGAATTCCCGGCATTGGAAAATGAATATAATTTAAAGTGTTTTTAACAAATGACCAAAATTTTCCATACAGCGGAATAGTTTCTGCGTCAATATCGAAAGCTAAATAATAATAAGTCTCGATAGATTTTTTACTTGAATAATCTCCAATTCCGCTTACAAAATAACCTAAAGACAACATTAAAAATGAAGGCCAATATTCGGAAATATTGTGAGGCAGCAAATTTTTCATTCTTAATGATAACCACATTTTCTGACCTTCATAATCGTCTGAAAAATTATTATCAGGTTTTTTACCATCCAACATATCCTTAGATGGAAAATAACTGAAACGCAACTGATAATTATTTAATTCGGGAAAATAATACCGCGCGACAAAGTAACTTGCTCCCAAAAAATCGGAAACTGCGTCGCCAGGACTAAATCCCCATTTTGGTTTACCAGAAATTCTATCAATCGGAGAATATCCGTCTTTGATTTCAACGTACATTTGCATTCCCAACCCGCCAATTGCGCCTAACCATACACAAGTTTCTTCTTCAATGTTTGCGGCTTCAAATCCCGCAGAAATAAAATGTGAAATTAATGCTGTTCCAAGTGCGTGTCCAAATTTATCAATATTCCTAGCATAAGTACCGTCGTTTACAATATTGAATTTACTATTATAAATATAGTTTGAATCTTTTTTCCACCAAGTATTTTCATAATAATTATTAATTTGATAAATGATATAAGAATAGCTCAAACCAACACCAGCTAAAATCGGATAATTTATTTCAGATTTGAATGGATCATTTTTCTGAATAAAATTTATTGACATTAAGTTTATTGGCGTTCTAATTTTTGAGGAATCAGAAATAATCTGCGCATTAGATTGACAGAAAAAAAACATGATCAATACGAAAGCTAAAATTGAAAAATTCAATTCGGATAAATTATTACAAATATTAATTTTTATTATTGCCGAATTCTTTGGCTTGCTCTTAAACCTAATATTGATCATCATTTCAGAATTTTATTTTTCCGGTCTCATTTGCGGAAAAAGAATTACATCTCTAATAGAAGGCTGATTTGTTAAAAGCATTGTTAATCTATCAATTCCAACGCCAAGTCCAGCTGTTGGAGGCATTCCATATTCCAAAGCTCTAACATAATCTTCATCAATTTGATGCGCTTCTTCATCACCTTCTTCAATAAATCTAACTTGTTCCTCAAATCTTTCTTTTTGATCAATCGGATCGTTTAATTCACTAAAAGCATTGCAAATTTCTCTGCCTAAAACATAGCCTTCAAATCTTTCAACTAGTCCTTCTCTGGTTCTGTGTTTTTTTGCTAATGGCGAAAGTTCAACCGGATAATCCATTACGAATGTAGGCTGAATTAATCTAGGCTCGACGACGGCAGAAAATAATTCATCAATTAATTTTCCCTTGCTTTCGCCGCCGGTCAATTTTATTCCGCGTTTTTTAACTTCTTTGGCCAAATCTTCTTTTGCTATTTCCAAAACATCAATATTTGTTTCTTTTTTAATTTCATCAACCATTGATATTCTCTTCCAAGGCGGTTTGAAATCAATTTCATTCCCTTCAATATTAATTTTTGAAGTTCCCAAAACTTCATTTGATAAATTATAAATCATTTCTTCAACAAAATTCATCATCCATTCATAATCTTTATACGCAACATAAAGTTCCATCATTGTAAATTCAGGATTATGCGTTTTATCCATTCCTTCGTTTCTGAAATCTTTTGAAATTTCATATACTCTGTCAAGTCCGCCTACAATTAATCTCTTTAGATAAAGTTCATCGGCAATTCTTAAATACAAAGTTATATCAAGCGCATTATGGTGAGTAATAAACGGTTTTGCCGATGCTCCGCCGTATAAAGATTGTAAAACCGGTGTCTCCACTTCAAGGAAATCGTTTTTATCCAAAAAGTTTCTCAAAGAACTTATAATTTTTGAACGTTTAACAAATACATCTTTTATATGTGGATTAACAACAAGATCAACGTATCTTTGTCTGTAACGTAATTCTTTATCGGCAAATTGATCGAATATTTTTTTATTTCCTTGTTCGTCAACTACTTCTTTCGCAATTGGAATTGGTCGAATTGATTTTGCCAATAAAGTTAATGATTTTGTATGAATTGAAATTTCTTCAGTTTTTGTTTTGAATACAAATCCTTCAATTCCTATTAAATCACCAATATCCAATAATTTAAAAACGTCGTATTGTTCACCAATTTCATCTTTCTTTAAATAAATTTGTATTCTTCCGTCTTTATCTTGAATATGAGCGAATGAAGCTTTACCCATTTTTCTAATTGCCATTAGTCTGCCGGCAACTTTTACGGTTTTACCTTCGTAATTTTCAAATTGATTTTTTATTTGTTTTGAATAAGTATCAACATCATAAGAATATTCATAAGGTCGAACATTCATCTTTTTAATTTCTTCAAGTTCCTCAAATCTTCTCGCAATAAGCGTATTTACATCCTGTTCAAATTCATGGTTTTCCAAATTACCCCTCCGGTAAATTTTAGATTAATTTTTATTCATTAAAAATTTAATTTCTTTTTCTGTTAAAATTCTGCTTTCGCCTCTTCGCAAATCTTTCAAAGTAAGTTTACCGAATCTAATTCTGCTTAATTCAACAACGTTATATTGAAAATTATCAAACATTCTTTTCACAAAATGATTTCTTCCTTCAACCGTAATTACTCTAACAATAAAATAATTATTTTCTTTAGGGAAAGAGATATTTACAAATTTACTTTTTCTTTTTTCAATATAAATTCCCTTTAACAATTCTTCTCTATGTTCTTTCAGCAAAGGTTTATCTAATTTAACTTCATACTCTCTTTCAATTTCATTTCTGGGATGGGTTAAATAATTTGAAAAATCGCCGTCATTTGTAAGTATTAAAAGTCCGGTTGTGTTAAAATCCAATCTTCCAACAGGAAAAATCTTCTCTCTAGTATTTATCAAATCAACGACCGTAGTTCTATCTTTTTCGTCTTTTGTTGTTGTAATAACACCTTTGGGTTTATTAAGCAAAAAATAAATTTTCCTTTGCGCTTTACTTTTTTCACCGTCAATTAAAATTTCGTCTTTTTCCGTATCGACTTTTATTCCAAGTTCAAAAACAATTTTTCCGTTAACTTTAACTCTGCCTTCTTGAATCAGCAAATCGGATTTCCTTCTTGATGCGATTCCGCATTCAGATAAATATTTATTCAATCTCTGTATCATTTCCGCTCGTATTTAAAATTTCTTGTTCTAAATTTTCTTCAATTTCATTCATCATAATTTTTCTCTTTTGCTCAATAAAATCGGCGTCTTTAACAATTTCCTCAATTTCTCTTGGTTTGGGAAGATCGGTTATTTTATTTAATCCGAAATATTTTAAAAACTCGACAGTTGTACCGTATAATAATGGTCTTCCCATCGATTCCGCTCTGCCTTTAATTGTCACCAAGTTTTTTTCTAAAAGAGTATTTAAAATATAATCAGAATTTACGCCTCTAATTGTTTCAATTTCAGGTTTTGTAATAGGCTGTTTGTATGCAATAATAGCTAGAGTTTCCAAAGCAGCCTGACTTAACCTTCTTTTACTTTTTTCAGTAGATAAATAACCTACATATTTTGCGTA
Organism: Ignavibacteriota bacterium; assembly: GCA_016713565.1. Classification (NCBI taxonomy): domain Bacteria; kingdom Pseudomonadati; phylum Ignavibacteriota; species Ignavibacteriota bacterium. The sequence continues at coordinate 51,332 of JADJOX010000006.1, read as the reverse complement.
TTCCGGCTTTGTCCCAAATACAAATCCCTCGGCTATTTTTAAAATATGGAATGAAGATTCTTCAACTTTATATTTTTCATTTAATTCGTTCGCGCAATTATCAACATCAGCAATATTGATGGAAATATCATCGCCGTCAATTTCTTTTATTGCTTTAATTATTTCATCTGCCGGAATCGGGTCGTCAGACGCAAAAATTAGTGCTTCTATAATTGAATTATAAATTTTATCCATTGTTCAATGCGTAAATTTCAAAATCATTAAATTTAGAAGATTCGTTCAATCCAATTTTTCCCATTTTAACCAATTCAAGCAAAGCAATAAACGTAACAACTATTCTAATTTTTTCTTTCATTTCTTTAACTAAAGCTAAAAAGTGGACTTTACCAAATTTTTTAACTTTATTCAAAATAAAATCTATTTGTTCGTCAATAGATACATTTAGTTTTTTAACTTCATGTAAAACTGGTTTGGGTTTTTCCATTATTGCAGCTTGGAATGCTTTTATCAAATCATAAATTGTTACATTTTTCAAAAGTATTTCAATTTCACCTTGATGCACAACTTCATCTTTATCATAATTTCCGCGATAAGAAACTTTTCTATGATTTGCTTCTAAAAATGAAAATTCTTCCGACATTTCCTTATATCTTTTGTACTCAATTAAGGCGTTTACCAAATCCATTCGCGGATCAATTGCTTCACCTTTTTCATCTATTTCACGCGGTAATAACATTCTTACTTTTATTTGCATTAGTGTTGCCGCCATTAGTAAAAAATCACCCGCAATTTCAAGATCCAACTTTTCCAAAAGATTTAAATATTCGATAAATTCCTTAGTAATCCGAGAAATGGGAATATCATAAATATCCAGTTCATCCCTTCGTATAAAAAATAATAGAAGATCAAGCGGACCTTCAAATGTATTTAATTTTATTTTATACAAATTTTATCCCAACTTCATTGCTTCTCTTACTTCATGCATTGTATTTTGCGCAACAACTCTTGCTCTTGATTCACCATTATTAATTATCTCTTCAACTTGACTTATATTATTTTCAAGCTCTTTTCTTTTTTCAAGAATCGGACTTAAAAATAAGTTCATTTTTGCCGCACATTTCATTTTGCAGTCAACACAGCCTAACGCTCCGCTTCTGCAGCCGACATCAATTTCAGGTATTTCCGATTCATTGAACTTTTTATGATAACTGAAAACCAAACAAATATCAGGGTTTCCAGGATCGTTTTTTCGTAATTTATTGGGATCGGTTTTTGCTTTTTTTAATTTGTTAATAACTTCTTGCGGTTCATCTGAAAGAAGAATTGTGTTCCCTAATGATTTACTCATTTTTGCGTCACCATCCAAACCAACTAATCTTGAAAAAGAAGTAAGCAATGGCTTGGGTTCTTCAAAAACAAATCCATATTGATTATTGAATTTTCGCGCAATTTCTCTTGTAATTTCAACATGAGGCACTTGATCTTCGCCAACAGGAACAAATTCGCCTTTGTACAGCAAAATATCGGCTGATTGTAAAACCGGATATCCTAAATGTCCGTAAATAATATTTTCAATATTTAAATCTCTAACTTGATCTTTTAAAGTTGGATTACGTTCTAGTCTGGCTTTTGTAACCAACATAGAAAAAATTAAAAACAATTCACAATGCTCTTTTATTTTAGATTGCCTAAAAATTGGAGCTTTTTGAGGATCTAATCCAACTGCTAGCCAATCAATTACCATATCTATTGTATTTTGGTAAATTTGATCCGTTTCAAGTTGCGTTGTTAAAACGTGAAGATCAGCAATTAAGTGAAAGCTGTCATATTCGTTTTGAAGTTTTACCCAATTTTCCAAGGCACCGACAAAATGACCAAGATGTAATTTTCCTGTTGGTCTCATTCCGCTTAGAATTCTTTTCTTAATTTCCACAAAATTTCCGGTATTTATATTAATTAAAATAGAGAACCAAAATTACAAAAATTGTTTAATAAAATTTTAGAAAAGTGTTGAACTTCTTTTTTTGTAATACAACATTTTTATGCGCTGAAAGTAGAGGATTTTGATAAATTTATTAAAAAATAAAATGTTTTAATCATTTAATAATATTTGAATGTCATCCAAATAAATTGTTTTACCAAATAATGATTCATGTTCTGCAACGAATTCTAATTTATCAATATCCTTCCAATCAAACTTATTTTCGGGCATTAACCATTTCCCATTCTCAAATGCTCCATTTTCCTCAAATTGATTGAGCGGAATTCTGATTTTTTGCCATTTATTCAAATCATTGGAAGTAATTGTAAATCTTCTTCGCCATGAGTGATCATTTCTATTATTATTTTTTGAATCTATCAACCGTACGTCAATCTTTGAATCATTAGTAAATTTAATTGAGAATACAAGCGCAGCTTTATTAACAAAATCATCCAAATCTAAATTTGGTAAGAAGTCAAAACTTAAATTTGAATATCTTTCCGGATTTTCCCATTGAATAGAATATTTTCCTTCGGCTGTAATTGTATTCGAAAATAATAAATTTTTTGCATCAGATGATCTTATCGGCTTTATTCCCTTTTCAGTAAAATCAGAAAATATTTTTATTTTGTTTACATTCGAAATAACTATTCTATATTCATTGGGACTAAAACTTAAAGATTCAAAAAGATTTTTATTAATTTTTTGGTTATGATCAAACATTCCGAAATCGCCATTAAAATCCCATACAGTCCAAGCGATATCCGCATTTGTTAAAGATTCCGAAACAATTTTATACCAAAAATTTCTATCTGAATTATTTACACTGTAATTTAATACACCAAACTCACCGCAGAATAACTTTACATTTTTTGATTTTCCAAATTGTGAAATTTTATTAAGTAAATTTTTTATATGTACAACACTTCCCTCAATATTATAGCGATTATAAATATTTTGGATCCACGTATTCTTATACGAAAAATCTAAATTCGGCAGGTTGCTTTTACTATACGGGAAAGGAATATTTTTTATTTTATCCATTGATGGATTAACCCAGCCGGATCCTTGATGAGTAAATAAAAACGGATCGTAAAAATGAAATGTATAAATGATATTTTCATCGTTTAAAAGTTCAAGTGAATTTAAAAGATCGTAACTATAAAATTCAGCAGCTCCAATAATAATTGTATGAGCATTATCAATTTTTCTAATTTCTCTAACTACATTAGTCTGAATCTTATTCCACATGGAATTATCAATTCCATGCGGTTCATTTAAAATTTCGTAATAAATTAAATTTGATCTATCTTTAAAATGTTTACTTAGCTGTTTCCATATAGGAGTTAAAATTTCGGCATAATTCTCATTTGTTATATCTTTTCTGAAAGGATGATTATCTATAATAATGTTTAAATTTAATTCCTCTGCCCAGTCGCAAACATTATCCAAAAGAAAAAGTAAATAGTTATCAACATTATAATTATTGTTCTTATCTGTCATTGCCTGAAAATTTATTGGAATACGAACAACATCGCACCCAATAGATTTAAGGTATTTGAAGTCATCCTTTGTAAATTTAGTAAAATCAATTTGGACAGAATTTTCTACTTGAAACCAATTTGTTAGGTTTACTCCTTTGCTAAAATGATTTTGGCAAAATATATTTGTCGTAATTAAAAAGGAAATAAATAAAATTTTCATTATTTATTTTACTAAAGCTAATTTCAATGTTCTTACTTTTCCTTTATAATTCATCACAAAAAAGTAATTACCGCTTGCAATTGTTGAGTTGTTATCGTTCAATCCATTCCATAAAAATTCAAATTCATTTGATTCAAATTTGTTATTTGGCTGAAATGTTTTTACAACTTGTCCTAGGACATTATAAATTTTAAATGTCGCACTTTCCGGATCTATTTTTTTGCCTAATCTTATCTTAATATTTGTTTCATTGTTAAAGGGATTTGGGTAAGCCTGAAACAATGTATCCGCTTGTGTTTCGTCGGTAACTTTAATATCGTTAACTAAATCTGACTCATCTTCCGCGAGATAAAATATTTCGCCACCAAGTGAAGGTTCCAAACACAGAAATGCCGTATAATATGATAACACTCTATTCTTTATACTGAAATCAATAATTTCATTAATTTCATCATTTGTCAGATAATAATAATTGTTATCTTGTTCCAAATTATTTATAAAATTGCCAGCCCAAATAGCGGCGGTAACAGAATCTCCAGTTCGAATTTCATCAGCATTAAACTCAAATTTTTCAGAAAATGGTGTGTTATTATATAATCCGTTAAATTCAATTTTAAAAGGAAAATCTCCGGAATATTTACCAACTTGGATTATCGGAGTATTTAAATAAATCGGTTTATCCGCTACATTTTGATTTATTCTGCCAAAACAAAATCCATTACTCATTGAAGTATGCAAATCATAAGATGAAATCAAAATTCCAAGTGATTCAAATATCTCATTCACCATTGTATTATATGAATAGTTATAGTCAACTCGCTTAAAATTACCTCCGGTTATTCTAGATAAATTTTCATAAAAATATTCATTCCCTCTATAACTTCTATTGTTAATGTAATACCAATTGTAGTTGTTTTCAATATAATCACCAATGTTAATTTTAATCTCTTTGTCCATCATATCGGATAAATCTTTAATTAAATCATTTGCAACTTCGCTTTCACCAACTTGTTCTGAATTTGCAAGTAAAATAATTTCACCATTTCCTTCAGATGTATTGATGAAGTTTATTCCATTAGAAAGAAGTGCCGGCAGATTGCTGTAATTTGAAAGATTATTTGATGAAATATTATTAAAGACACTATTTATGGTTGAGCTGTCAGCTTTGATCCAATTTTCGCTCAATCTATTTATTGATAGATTTGAAAAAATAATATTAAAATAATCATTTTCATTAAATTGATTATAAAGCAATGTTTTAATACTTTGCAAAATTTCTTCCTTTGATAAAGAAGTTTTTGAAGCATCAAAGTCAACTAGAATAGCGGCTCTTTTTTGATTTTGAATTGAAATATTTGATGCTGGTAAATATGCCAATTGATATAGATTTTCATCTTTACCTTCAAATTTGCTTAAATACAAACCATTATTAAACGGCGCATCTACAATAAAATTTATTGCAGATTTGTTTTGTAGCTCTGAGCTCGAAAAACTTGTCTCAAAATAATTACCTAACTTTTCATCATATTTTTGCTCAAAGTTTTTTTCAGGAAATTCAAGCAATTTAGGATTTTTCCATTCCTTACTGTTTCTATTAATAATAAAAACATTATTGAACCCGATATATCCGGCTTTTAAAAGTTCAATTGGTATTGAAGATTCAACAAATTTTGAACTCCAAACAGCTGGTACTAAAAAAGTCAGTTTAATTTTTCTCGATTCATTTGCTGGCAACGGATAAACTTTTAATTGATAATGATTTTCGTACTGCTTATAAAGCACGGAAGGATCTCTTCTTCTATTTACTATTCCTTCATATATCTGAGAGGCAGTCCATCTATCTAATATTTTTCCTCTAATAATATCTTCTCCAATCCAAAGCCATGAATCCGTAACAATTGAGTTATCGGGTAAGTCAAAATCATAAACCGCTTCCAAAGTATCTTGGTTTGTAAGACCATAATAATTTTTCGCTGAAAACGTTAAATAAAAACCATACTCAACATACATCCCTTTAGGTTGAATTGAAATTATAGCTTCATCAATTGTTCCTTGGCCCCAAAACCAACCTTTGGGATTATTAACGTAAAGATAGCCGTATGAAAATAAATTGTTAAAGGACAAAATAAATATCATTATAAAAAGTCTAATGTTTTTCATTTTTCTGCATCCAAAATTTTTATTAAAATTCATATTTTATATTAATTAAACTATTCAATAATAATATGAATAACAATACCTTAATGTCATATTAATATTAGTGTTAATCATTATAATCGAAATTTTTATTTGTTATTGAAAAAGATAAGGTTTCCAGTTGTCATCAATTCTACTGATCGAATTTAGGATAAACATAATATGATTTGGTTTATGCGGTTTAATTTTTAAAATCATATTAGCTTCATCTGGTGTTCTATCGCCCTTTCTATTATTACATGGCAGACACGCTGTAACTAAATTTTCCCAGGTATCTTTTCCGCCGTGCGCTTTAGGAATTATATGATCTACAGTAAACGCCAAATCACCTCTTCCACAATATGCGCATTTATGGTTATCTCTTCGTAAAATATTTTTTCTGGTAAGATTTATATTGCTGTGGGGAATTCTTACATATGTTTTAAGTCTAATTACACTAGGCCAAGGAAGTACGGTTGTTACTGATCTTACAGAAAGTTTAGGATTCTCTTTTATTATTTCTGCCTTTCTCAAGTAAATTAGGACAACAGCTTTTTTAGCCGAGCATAATATAAGCGGTTCATAACTTTGGTTTAATAAAAGGACTCTTGCATTTAAAACGCCATTATGTAAATTTTGATGTTCGAACTTTTCTCCATAAAATATATCAATCAGTAAAATAATTTTATTTAAATATTACTCCTCCAACCAATAAATAGCCTTGCTCATCATAAACTGCAAGTGATTGTCCTGGAGTTATTGCCCTTTTGGGTTCTGTAAATTTTAAAATTATTTCATTTTCATCAGCTTTAAGTATTTCAGCCTTACTTCCTTTATCAGAATATCTAATTTTAGCTTTAACAATGCTGCCGACATTTAAACTACTCACACTCACATAGTTAATTTGGTTTGCTTTTAAATTTACTTCAAAAAGATCTTCGCTGTTTCCTAATTCAACAGAATTTGTTTCCTTATTTATTTCTTTCACATAAACCGGTTTTCCTAAAGAAATGCCCAAACCTTTTCTTTGACCAATTGTATAAAATGGAATTCCTTTATGATTTCCAATTTTTTCACCTTCAAAAATTAAATCGCCTTTTTCAATTTTGTCAATTACATCTGGTATTCTCTCGCGTAAAAATCTTTCATAATTATTATCCGCAACAAAACAAATTTCTTGGCTATCAGGTTTATTTGCGGTTTTAATACCTAATTCTTCCGCAATTTTACGAACTTCAGGTTTTGTTAATTGACTTAATGGAAACAATGTCCTACTTAAACTTTCCTGAGTTAAACCCCACAAGGCATAAGTTTGATCTTTATGTGAATCGGTACCTAACTTTAAACAATAACGATCTGTTTGATCATTATATTCAACTTTTGCGTAGTGTCCTGTTGCAATATAATAAGCATCAAGTGAATCGGCTTTGCTTAACAGTTCCTCCCATTTAATTTTTCTGTTACAAATTACACATGGATTAGGAGTTCTACCGTTTAGGTATTCTTCAACAAAATCATTAATAACAGTATCTTCAAATGCTTTTGTAAAGTCAACCGTATAATGAGGAAAATCGAATTTTGTTGCTATACTTTTTGCGTCGAAAATTGCGTCTAACGAACAACAGCCTGATTCATGTTTTGGCGCTCCACCAACTTCCATAAAGCCCCAAGTTTTCATTGTTATGCCAATTACTTCAAATCCTTGTCTTTTCAATAATGCCGCGGCGACTGATGAATCTACTCCTCCGCTCATTGCTACTATAACTCTATTTTTGTTCAAAACAAATCTTTCTAAAAATTTTAAAAGCTAATTTAGGAAATTGAGATAAAATAAGCTATACAATTAGGAATCTCAAAACATAAATGCGTTAATGTAATATTTATTTATCGAAGTAGATTTTTTCATCTTCGTTTTTAATGAAAATAAGTAAATCAGTTTTATTCGGAATTTCCAAAGCGTGGTAAAATTCTTTATTAATTTTGTCATAACAGCCAATTCTAAGATTTATATATCCGTTCCTTTCTAATTCAATCTCGGAAATAAAATTATAAATACTGACTTTATACAAAATATCTTCCTCTTCATTAAATATTTGGATATAATCATATTCATTCGATATAAATTACTGTATACCAAATTGCGAAAAATATGAATCGGTTAATGGTGATATATTAAAATTCAATGCATAAACTTCAACTGATTTATTATCAACGAATATTTAATTGAATGTAAATAACTTAATTCAGTACCGAAAAATCTTAACGGAAAATTCCAATTAACATCTTCTTTGAGATGTAAAGACCATATCGTAAATATTTACGAAATTTGTGGAGTGAGATACTTTAAAAAGTTTAATAAGTGGATTTATTTTTGTTTGTCATGGAAAAGTTAGAAATAAAAAATTAGCCTTATATTAACGAGATATTTTTGGATTACTTAATATCTAACCAAAGATAGCGTTAACAAATTCTTTTGAATCAAAAGTTTGCAGATCTTCAATTCCTTCACCTACTCCAATATATTTTACAGGGATTTTTTGTTCAGATGTAATTTGAAAAACAATGCCTCCTTTTGCGGTCCCATCAAGTTTAGTAATAATCAAGCCGGTTAAATCAGTTGCTTTTGAAAATTCTTGAGCTTGAACTAAACCATTTTGCCCAGTATTTCCGTCAATTACCAAGAAGATTTCATTTGGCGCGTAATCTAAAACTTTGGTCAAAACTCTTTTAATTTTTTTAAGTTCATCCATTAAGTTTGTTTTTGTATGCAATCTTCCGGCTGTATCTATAATTACAATATCCGCGTTACTTTGTTTGGCCGAAATCAAGGTATCATAAGCAACCGCACTTGGATCTGAACCGTGCTCCCTTTGAATTAAATCAACGCCGGCTCTTTTTGCCCAAATTTCCAGTTGCTCATTTGCGGCGGCTCTAAATGTATCAGCAGATCCAATAACTACGCGCAAACCAGCGCTTTTATAATTTCTGGCTAGTTTTCCAATAGTTGTTGTTTTACCTGCTCCGTTAACACCGACAATTAAAATCACAAAAGGCTTGAATTTTTCGATTTGTTCAAATTCACTTTTGTATTTATTATGTTCATCAAGAGATTTTATTAATTCATTTTTAATGATTGAGATTATTTTTTCTTCCGATCTTTCCTTTTCACTTTTTAATGATTTTCTTGCGGCTTCAATTACTCGTTCAGCTGTATCCATTCCAATATCACTTGTTATCAAAACTTCTTCAAGTTCATCCAATACTTCTTCATCAATTATTGCTTTTCCGCTGATAGTTTCGGAAATACTGTTAAATATTTTTTCCCGGGTCTTGGTCAATCCATTCTTTAATTTGCCTAAGTTTAAGTTTTTAAATAAATTCATTTTAAGCCTTATTAATTTCTTTATAACCTCTTACAGCATAAACTATTACAGATAGTATGCTTAGTAAAATAGTAATAAAGTAAAATATTTGATATAATAAATCTGATGATTTGTAACCCAACGTAACTATAATGAGAAAAATTCCGATTAAAAGTACCGTAAATTTTCCTAAATAATTAGAAGGCAACACAGATCCAATTTTTTTAGAAACAAAAATTCCGCCGGTAAAAATAAACAAATCTCTTAAAATAATTACCCAGAAATATAATTGTGGAATCAGATCATAGTTATAATAAAATATTACGATCATTATTACAAGAAATTTATCCGCGAAAGGATCAATAATCTTTCCTAGTTCAGAAATTTCATTTAATTTCCTAGCGAAATATCCATCCAAAATATCTGTTAAATAAGCAAACAAATACAAAGATATCAAATAAGTTCGGGCTCCGTTTATTTTATCAATATTGCTGACAAAATAAAAAATTGGGATCGCGAGGAATAGTCTTATAAAACTTATATAATTTGAAACAGTATGAATTTTATTAAATTCAATTTTCATTTTATTTAATCACCGCAAATTTATTCATTTTTGTTTCTTTTTTATTTCCATCTGAATCAAATGAAATTATTTTGTAAAAATATATGCCTGAAGAAATTGTTTCATTTTCCAAATTTATTAAATTCCACGAAATCCCGCCGTCGCCATCATCTTTTATCAATTTTATCTGAAGCTCTCCACTTAAAGAAAAGACATAAATTTCTGTATTTTGAGTTAAATTAGCAAAAGTTATTTGATTATTATCATTTAGTTTAACTGGGTTTGGGTAAACAAAAACATCGTTTAAATTTTCAGCATTACCGGAAATGAATATTTGACCGCCGGAATTTTCTTTCAAACCAATATTTCCCGTTTCTTTTGAAGATAAAATATTGGTTAAAGTTAATATACTTTCTTTGCCTATGGCTCCAACGGGTTTTTTGACAGTAATAATAATTGAGTTTTTCAATCCTTTTTGAAAATTTATACTATTAACTAAATTATTAGGAGATATACTATAATTGTTTTTATTTAAAACAGTTACCGTATCTAAATTAAGATTAAATGTAATTGAAATATTAAAATTATCCAAAAGTTTATAGTTTTGAATAAATAATTTGTTTTCTTCAATACTTTCCGAATTTACTAGAAAGTTCTCTGATTCAGTATAAAAAGGAGAATTATAAATGTCTCTTATTTTTACAAATTTGAATTTATGAGTTCCATTTTGCAGCTCATTTTTTGTGTAAATTATAAAGCTATTTTCAGAATTGAAAACAATTGAATTCGGAAAAATATCATCAATTGACAAGTTGTTCAATTTAACCGAATTTTGATTTAACGGAAGTGAAAATAATATCTCAATACTATTTTTGTTTTTAACATTTATTTTTTCAAGAACTCCAGGAGCATGCGAAACTAATTCAATAATTTTACTTTTTGAAGAAACTTTAAAGTCATTTTTATCCCAATATTCAACTGCATAATAATTTATACTTTGTGTTTTAATAGAATCAATAAAATAGTTTGCAGAAGTAGAATCATAAAGAACTAAATCATTATTTGAATTTCCTTTATAAATTTTTACCATAAAATCATTGTTCTGCCACTGAATAAAGTTTTTACTCGAATCGTAATTATAAAAATCCGTAATTACCGGAGTTGGTAGCGTAAAAATGTTTTCAATTTCTTTAAAAAATAATTCTCCTTCATTCGGAATTCCAATATCATTTACGGAATTACCGTCAAGATCACCAATAAATATTGACTGTGAATTTACGTTATTTTGATAAAACAGTAACCTTGGCATATCAATTTCATATTCAAAAATATAGAGATTCGGATTTTGAGAAACTATGATTTCTTCTTTACTATCTCCGGTCAAATCTTTCAGCCTCAATGATGAATATGATTTATCAGAAATTCCTTTTGTAATTTCATCGGTAGTAATTAACATTTTTTCAAAAAGAATTTCTAAATTGCCTTGTATAATTGAATAAACCGTTAAATTGGAAATCGGATTAATAAAAGAATCATCTTCAAACTTTGTATGTATGCAGAAATCCAAAATTCCATCTCCGTTAAAATCTCCTTTTGCTATTTGACAGTTGGCTTCCAAATTAAAGTGATTTTCCAAAATGAAATCATTTTTATAACTTTTATCATTCGCTATTTCGTAAAAAAGCATTCTGCCGAAATTATCCGAAATTAAAATTTCATTTTTTCCATCTGAATCAAAATCTCCAACTATCGCTTGATTATTTCTAAAACTTGCGTTAGAAATTGTCGATTGATTTGTATTAAAAATCTTAAGTTCTTTTTCAAGAATCATACTATAATCATTTTGAACTTCCCATATTGAAAAGGTTGAATCGCTTGAAAACGCAATTATTTCTGTTTTTTGATCTTTATCTAAATCTTCGACATTTGCCGGCCAAAAATTTTGTGTTGAATCGGCAAAAACATTTTTAAATTCAATTTTATCTGTTTCAGTCTGTGTTTCTATATAACCGTTTTTAACAAATAGACTTAAAATATCATTTGTTTCATCGTTATTGAAATTTCCAAATGAAACCGGAATTCTGTTTTTCAAAGTCTTGGTTTTTACAAATTGTCCGTTTTCAAACTTATATATACTTAAATCGGCTGGAGATGTATTTTCATTAATGAACACATAATTATTATCTATATTCAAAAAAATTAATTTGTTCAGGGAAAATTCTACCTATCGGAAGCGAATACGGTTTTTTATTTAATAGTAATGTATTTTTTTCAAGTGAACTTTCAATTGTAAAATAATTATCGTTGTTGAATAAAGAATACTCCAATCCTGCTTGGTTGGTTAATACAAAATAAAATTCGATTTCGAATGGATTTTGAATAATATCGTTCGGAAGAAAACCGTGATGTTTTTGCGAAATTATTTTAATTTCGGAAGAAAAGTTATCCAAATAGATTGAATTGAATTTTTCATCACTGTTTTTTTTTCTATAAAAAATCTGCGCGGTTGTTTTATCATCCGTTATTATTGATGCTTGTATTGTTTCGTTATCATTTAACAATGCCGGAGAAATGAAATAAGAAATGATCTTTGGTTTTGTTCTATCAATAACGAAACTGGAACGTTCTTCGAAAGTTCTTTCATTACTTGTATTTACAATTAGCCTAATTGTGTAAACTGTATCAATTAGTTCTTTAAGGTTAAGTGTATGGATATTTTCATTCAAAACTTGATATTCATTATTTTCTATATCGATATCATTCCAATTTAAGGGATTAAATCCGATTCCATATTGTATTTTGTAATTTTTAAACAAAGGTGAAATGCAAGTAATGTTTATTGTAAGTTCATTTGAATTTGTGCAGTAATCATTCTCAGGGAAATTTATCTTAAACTCAGAAGGTAAAAGCAAGCTTAAGGCATTGCTAAGATTTAAGTTTCCTGCTCCATATTTTTCATCCCATCCTAAATTTCCCAAATCCTTAGCGGTAGTCTTTAAAATTTGTTTTACTTCTTCACTTGAAAAACTATTGTAAGATAATAGGATTGAAGCTGAAGCACTAACAAACGGCGCTGAGGCTGAAGTTCCACTTACATTTTTGTATGAATTGTTTAGATCTGTTGTTATAATCTGTGAACCCGGCGCTACTAAATCAATTGAAGAGCCAAAGTTGGAAAATCCGGCAAGCGTTTCATTTTTTTGAATTGCACCGACACTAATTACATTATTGAAACCTGATGGAAAATGTGGAAGGTCAGAACCACTGTTGCCTGAACTAGCTACTAAAACAACTCCTTTCGAATCAGCGTAGTCAATTACATCTTTTAAAATTTGAGAATATTCTGAATCTCCCCAGCTCATATTGATGATTTTTGCACCCATATTAACCGCATAAATAATAGCTGAAGCTACGTCATCTTCGTCACCGTTCCCATTTTTATCGAACGCGCGCAAATTTAATATTTGTATATTTTGATTAACTCCGGCTATTCCTATTGAATTATGTCGTGCTCCAATAATTCCAGCTACATTTGTTCCATGACCGTTTTCATCAATTGGGTCGTTATCCCAATCAAAAAAATCACTATTTGCGGAATTTGAAATTAAATTTACTTTATTTACAAAATCCCATCCAGAAAAATCATCAATGAATCCATTACCGTCATCGTCAATTCCGTTTGTAGATTTATCATTGCCTTGATTATCAATACCGGTTTCATGCGGATTAACAAAAAACTGATCTTTCAAATCCGGATGAAAATAATCGATTCCGGTATCAATAATTGCAAGAATAATTTTTTCAGCATTTTGCGGTATTAAATCCCATGCTTTTTCAGCTCCAATATTTTGTAAACCCCATTGTTCGGAAAAAAGTGAATCGCTAGGTAATGTGTCAATTTTGTAAATTAAGGATTGCTGAAGAAATACTACAGAAGGATCGTTCCGAAAATCAATGAGGAGATTATTTTGATCGGGTGAAAAATCTACAATAAAAATATTATCAAATTTAGATTAGACGGTTGTTGTATTTTTAGCCAAAGAATAATAAAACTGCTTTGAACGTTTGGCTAAACTATTCACATAAAATTTTTGTTCAATAATGGATTCACATTCGGTAACGGACAAATTACTATTAAATTTAATAAAATACTTTGCCTGCGAAAAAATTATAGTATTTACTGAAAATACAATTATTACTATAATTTTAAATTTCATAGGCTGACTTTTCGAAATTTGTATTTACCGAAACGGGGTAATTACCTGAAAAGCAAGCAGTACAAAAATCTTCCGGTTTATGATCAACCATTGCTTCCAACATTTGATCTAACGACATATAATTTAATGATTCAACGCCAAGATATTTTTCTATTTCTTTAATATTCCCGTTGAATTTGTTAGCGATCAATTCTTCCTCAGAAGGAAAATCCATGCCGTAATAACAAGGATGAAGAATTGGTGGCGAAGAAATCCTTACATGAATTGAGCGTGCTCCGGCATCTCTTATCAATTTAATCAATTGTTTAGAGGTTGTTCCTCTAACAATTGAATCGTCAATTAATACAACCTTTTTATCTTCAAGCACACCTTTTACGGTATTAAATTTAATTCTAACGCCAACTTCCCTTTTGCCTTGTCCGGGTAGAATAAAAGTTCTGCCTATATAATGACTCCTTATCAATCCAATTTCATGTTTTGAACGAATTCCCATTTTTTCTAATTGTGTTTGATAGCCAATTGCCACAGTATTAGAACTATCCGGAACACTAATCACAATAACTTTTTCATCAGGATTATCAGGATAAACCGGATGATGATTTGCAAGCACTTTGCCCAATTTTCTTCTAATTTTGTCTACATTAGAACCGAATATTCTACTGTCAGGTCTTGAAAAATAAATAAATTCAAAAACACAATGTTTTTTACTTACCGATTTTTCATTTAGTTTATATGATTTTATATCATCTAGATTTTTCGTATTAATGTCAATTACCAAAAGTTCACCGGGTTCAACATCTCTAATATATTCTATATCATTAATATCAAAAGCACAAGTTTCCGAAGCAATTACGAAAGAATCATTTATCTTGCCTAGGGCTAAAGGTCTAAAACCGTTTGGATCCCGTGCGGCAATTAATTTATCATCCGTTAAAATAATTACCGAAAAAGCTCCTTCAACTTTTCTAAGTGCTTCAATTACTTGTTCAATTTGTGATTCTAATTTACAGCGTGCAATTAAATGAAGAATAACTTCTGTATCGCTTGTCGTTTGAAATATTGCTCCTTCATCAATAAGCTCACTTCTAATTTTATCAGAATTTGTCAATTGACCGTTATGCGCAATTGCCAAGTTTCCCATTCGATAATTAACGGTAAAGGGCTGAATATTTTTAAAAGAATCGGAAGCACCCGTCGTAGAATATCTATTATGACCAACCGCCGCGAAACCATTTAGTTTCTTTTCAAATATTTCAGAATCTGAAAATACTTCAGAAACTAAGCCAATACCTTTATGAATATTGAATTTTGTTTTCTGATTTGAAGTAGTTGACGCAGTAATAATTCCAGAAGCTTCCTGCCCTCTATGTTGAAGTGCGTGCAATCCGTAATAAGTATAAATAGCCGGGTTTTCAATACCAAAAATTCCAAAAATACCGCAATGGCATTGTGGTTTATCGTTATTCAATTTTGATCTCAATTGTTTTTGTTTTATGAAGAGTTTATGAGTCGGAACGGCGGGATTTGAACCCGCGACCCCTTGAACCCCATTCAAGTACGCTACCGGACTGCGCTACGTTCCGAATTTGTTTTATTCCATTAAATTAAATTTTCTTTTTAATGATTATGTTTTTTCACCGAAAAATAATAAATATGTTTATTGCTTTTAGGCAAAAATATTTTCCAAAATTTTAATTATTGAACTGTAACTTCTTCGCTAATCTCAAAATCAGCTTTCCTACCGCCGGTTTTATTACCTGAAATCGTAAACTTCCATTTACCGTTTATTTTTTCAGGGTAAATAATATCTTTAACTCTGCCTTTTGGCACCAATTCATTAAAACTTTGCGGCCAAGTAGTACCGTTTGGATCTTCGGCGGAAATAGAAGTTAATTTAATATCCTGATTAAATATAAACGAGAACACCAATTGTTGATTTGAATTTATTTTATAATCAATTATGACATCAACTGCTGGAACGATATCTCTTAAATAAACAGTTCCAAGATCAACAACATTATCTTTAATTAAATCAAAATTTATTGTCGTATCAGCAAAATCTTTCAATTTCAAAGTAACACTGTATTCTTTTACAAGTAATGTTACAAAAGTATGAGGAGTAGAAAATCCCGTGCTTAAACCATCGACATAAATATCAGCACCAACAGGATCAGAGTTTATTTTAAAATCACCTATTTCAGGTAAAAACTGCATATTGACTATTGGAACTGTAGTATTCTGATCTCTGTTTACGTTTACCGTAAATGTTGTATCATAGTATCCCAAATATTTTAATGTGATTTCATATTGACCGGCTTCAAGCTTTGATAATTTATTAGGCGTAAACAAATTAGTATTTGTTCCATCAATAAAAATTGCAGCATTCGTAGGATTTGATGTAAGAGAAATACTTCCTCTTGGTTCATAAAGAGTAAGGTTAATATTTGCCGTTTTAGCTTCACCGGATGAAACACTTACAGTTACTGTTGTGTCTCTATAGTTTACTAATGATAGTTTTATTTTATATGTGCCTGAACTAATTGGTTTCAAAGTATAAGGTGTTGTCTTATTAATTGCTTCATCATTTATGGTAATTGTTGCTCCTGACGGATTAGAAGTTATGGCTAAACTTGAAGAAGTGCCGGCAACTAACATTTGTGTATTTTTGCTAATTGTTTGATCTTTATTCAATTCTACTTGGAAATCAGAGTCATCATACAGACTTAATTTTAATTTAATATTGTAACTGCCTCTTCTTAAATTCTTTAAAGTATCTGGTGTTGTTTTACCTGTATTAATTCCATCTAGATAAATCTGCGCTCCAGACGGACTTGAATTTAAAATTATTTTACCTTTTGGGTTAGATTCATTCAAATAAATATTTTCTGAGATATTCGAATGATTCTTCACATTGATATTAAAAGTTGTATCATTAAATTCATTTAATTTCAATGTTATTTTATATTCGCCTTCTAGAAGATTGTTCAGTGAATCAGGAGTTTGCTTATTCTGATCTTCATCATCAAGAAATATTTTTGCTCCAATAGGATCCGATGTAATAAAAACAGTACCGATTTTAGGCATTACATGATCTTCAACGCAAGAATTTGCAATAATAAAAATCGTAAATAAGACAAGAATTTTAATAAATGAGTTTCTCATAATCTAATTTGATAACCGTTTAATTATTACTCGTTTATTTTTCATCCTTCCATAAACCGTATTATTGTTTGAAACAGGTGAAGAATCACCGAGACCGACCGCCTGCAGATTTTCGGATGATACGCCTCTTGATATTAAATAACTTAAAATTGCAGATGCCTGCTGTCTGGTTATAGACGATGCTTCCACGGCAGAATTCTGTTTATCAATATGAACTTCAATTCTCCACTTAACGGAAGGATATTTTTTCATTTGTTCAGCAATTTCATTTAATCTGCTATTTGCGGAACTCTTTATTTGTAAGTTATTTGCTGAAAAAGTTGATTCGCCTTGAAGAGAAAAAATACTCGGAACGTTAGTTAAATCAACTGATTCTTTCTTTTCTTCTTTAACTTTTTTAGGTTTTTCTTTTACTTCAGGTTGTTTTTCTTTTTCAATAATTACAGGTTTTGGTGCTTCGTCAGGGCAACCGTCTTCATCTTGATAACCATTAAATGTTTCAGGAGCATTTGGACATTTATCATCGGCATCTAATATTCCATCATTATCATTATCTATATCAGGACAACCGTCTTCATCTTGAAATCCATCAAAATCTTCTTTATTGTTTTGACATAAATCATCCGCGTCTTTTATACCGTCATTATCATTGTCTTCGTCGGGACAACCGTCTTCATCCTTAAATCCGTCAAAATCTTCTTTGATATTTGGACAAAGGTCATTATCATCTTTAATTCCATCTCCATCATTATCATTGTCTGGACATCCGTCTTCGTCATGAAATCCATCAATATCTTCGGCTTCGCTTGGACAAAGATCTTTAGAATCAACAATTCCGTCACCATCACTATCAATATCTTCATTAAATAAATTTATGATTATACCAATGTTCGCACATAAATAAAAGTCTTCAAATTCACCAATTTTAATCGCATCCAAATTGTCATTTGCTATATAGTTATAACCAATATCAGCGGAAATTCCAATCCCATTCGAAACATTAAACCTAAATCCGCCATTTACAGTATAAACTAAAGAATTCTTTTCACCGCCATTAGAATAATTAAAGTAAATACTTTTAACTCCATCTGTTTGAAAAGTATACCAATCATATGCGGCGCCAATAGAAACGAAAGGACAAAAAACATTAGTAAAGGAATGTGAATAGATAATTCCCAATCCTGCAGATGTAAAATCTGTATTGTAAGTATTAGGTAGTCCGAGAAAATTTTTATCTCCTGAAATATTCTCTTGCGATAAGTTCAATTTAAAGCCGAAAACGTTTCTATTAGAAGTTGGTAAATAATATTCCAAACCGCCGACAAACGATAAACCAAAATTTGAATTTTCATAATCTGTTAAAGCGTAATTTGGTCCAACTCCCAATGTAAGTAATAAATCATTAGAATAAGGATGTATGTTTTTACTGCTTTGCGCAAAAGTAGTAAGTGTTAAACAGTTTATAATAATCAGAATAAAAAAGTATTTTCTTATCATGTTCTAAAAATATACAATTAAATATATAATTGAAAAATAATATGTAAACAAAATTTTACTTTAATAAAATTAATTTTCCGGTTTTTCTAAAATGCTTTTCCGAAATTGTCGATTTAGAGTTCAAAATGAAAAAATAAATTCCACTTGCTAAATTCTTTCCACTAAAATTGTTTGTAAAATTTCCTGCTGGTAAAATTACACCATCAATCGCATTATCAACAATTCTTCCGGTAATATCTACAATAATTAAATTTACAATTGATTGTTCAGGTAAACCAAATTTAATTTTTGTTTCAGGATTAAATGGATTAGGATATGCATTAGACATAAAATAGTGGTCAGGAATGCTTTCAAAATCTTCTCTTTCAATACTTGAAATAAAATCAAAATTTGCAATAACATTTATACTTTTTTTAACAGTAAATTCATATTGCGCATCGCTTGAAACAATTACTCCATTCTCCGTCCAATTAATAAATCTATAACCATCGTTAGCTTCTGCTTTTAAAGTCATAATCTGGTTATATCGAGCAATTCCACAACCTGAGGTAAAACCGCCTTCAATTGGCAAACTTGAACAATTTATTAAATAATCCGCAAGTTTGAAATTTGCAACAAAACTTTCAGAACCTTTCACATTAAAAATGAAAGCAGTATCTGATGAAACTATAGTACCATTTTTTGTCCAGTTAACAAATTTCCAACCGGGATTAGCTTCAGCTATCAAAGTTGCAGTTTGTCCATAATAAAAAGATCCCGTTCCTGAAATACTTCCTGCTTCTAATGGAGAAGAAACTGAACTTATTGAATATATGTCCTTCGAAAAATTTGCAGTAAGTGTTCTATTTTTATTTGCTATAAAACCATATGTAGAATTGTTTGATACATTAACATTATCCTCAGTCCAATTGACAAATAACCAACCACTGGAAGGAGATGCTTGAGCTACCACATTTTGTCCATGTGTATATGTATTGCCCCCAGTAACAGACCCTGAATTTGCAGGATAAGCAGAAAGCACAATTGAATATGTTCTTAACCTAAAATTTGCGACTAATGTCCTATTATTATCAGCAAGAAATGTGAAAGTATTATTAGTGGAAACTTCAGATCCGTTTTCTGTCCAATTAATAAAATCATAGCCATCTGAACTTTTTGGCGTTGCGACAATTGTTACGGTATCGCCATGTGAATATGTTGCCCCTCCTGCTGTTGTACCTCCAGCAATAGGAAATGCACTTGTTGTTATTGTATATTTTTTCTTTTCATAGTTAGCAGTAAAATTTCTCGGACTTGAAATTGTAAATGAATAAGTTGAATTTGAGGAAATATTCTGTTCATTTTCAGTCCAATTTTTGAAAACCCAGCCTTCATTTGCTGAAGTTGAAACTGTAACAATATCTCCGTGGTGATATTCCCCGGCTCCATTTAAATTTCCACTTCCTTCAGGATTGATTGATAAAACAATTGCATATTTCTTTTTTGTAAAATTACCTGTAATTGCTCTATTAAATAAAATATTAAATGAATAAATACTGTCAGCTGATAAAACATTATTATTTTCAGTCCAATTAACAAATCGCCAACCGTTTGATGGAAAAGCTATCATATTTACAAGATCACCTTCATTATAATTCCCAGCACCAGTAACAACTCCGCTTAATTCCGGATTTACAAACGCTGTAACTGTTCTGACTCTTCTTGAAAAATTAGCGGTTAAGGTTCTACTTGTATCAACTGTAAATTTATATAATGAATCTAGTGAAACCGTAATATTATTTTCCGTCCAGTTTGTAAAGCTATAACCTTTACTTGGAGTTGCGATAACAGTAGCTTCTTTTCCATAATCATAATCACCAGCACCAGTAACCGTTCCACCTTGAACTGGAGCTTTTGACAAATAAATTGAATATTTTTTTATAGAAAAATTTACTCCAATATTTTTATTACTAATTACATTTACTGAAGTTGGATTGGTAGTGCCTGAAATATCGCCGCTCCAATTTGTAAAATTGGACCCAACAGATGGAATTCCTTCAATAGCAACAATTGAATTATAATTGAATTCTTCACTATATGGTAAATTATGTACAGTCCCATTTACTTTAATTTTACCAGATCCAGTACCCAGTAAAGTAAAATTAATTCCAAATTTATTTAACGCTGCTGTATAATTTTGATTAGATAAATTTGCTTCAACATCCGAATAATTTTTTAATTGAGGTGTAAAAGTATAGCCTAATTTTGAAGGCGTAATTGTCCCACTCCATCCAAAGGGAACAGAAATAGAATAATTACCATTTTGATCTGAGGTTGTTGTTAATTCAATTTGATCGACCCATGTTAATGTTACAAATCCAACTCCAGTATTACCGCTTATTGTATAAGCATTTAACGCTGCACTATAGTTTTGATTTACTTGATATGAAACAACGTTTGAATATGTTTTTTGTGCAGGAGAAAAAGAATAACCGATCTTTGAAGGTGTAACAGTACCGCTCCAGCCATAAGGAACTGTAATTGTATAATTTCCATTCGTTGCCGAATTTATAGTTTTTTCAGTTTCGTCAAACCAAGTTAGTGTTGCCGAACCTGTTCCTGTATTACCACTTATAGTAAAAGTATTAATTGTCCCCGAATAATTCTGATTAGTTTGGTTTATTATTACATTTGAATATGTTTTTTGCGGAGGAACAAATGTATATCCGGTTTTCGTAGGTGTTACAGTTCCGCTCCAATCATAAGGAACAGTAATTGTATATGTACCATTAGCCGCGGAAGTAGTAGTTTGTTCAGTGTCATCTATCCATGTTAATAAAACAGTTCCAATTCCAGTATTACCACTTATAGAATATGTATTAATAGAACCGGTATAATTCTGATTAGTTTGGTTTGCTATTACATTTGAATAAATCTTTTGTGCTGGTGTAAATGAATATCCGGTTTTTGAAGGTGCTACAGTTCCGCTCCAGCCATAAGGAACAGAAATAGAATAACTTCCGTCACTTCCAGAAGTTGCTGATTTTGTTGTTCCGTCTACCCATGTTAATGTTGCAGAAGCCGTTCCAACATTTCCACTAATTGTAAAAGTATTTATTGAAGCAATATAATCATGATTAGATTGTATTGATATTACATTAGAATAATTTTTTTGTGTCGGTGAAAAAGTAAAACCTATTTTTGTTGGTGTAATAGTTCCGCTCCAGCTATATGGAACAGAAAGTGAATAACTCCCATCGCTGTTAGAGGTAGTTGTTTTAGTTGTTCCGTCTACCCATGTTAATGTCACTGAAGCTGTTCCAGCATTTCCGCTTATTGTAAAATTATTAATTGCTGCTGTATAATTTTGATTAACTTGAGAAGCAATAATATTTGAATATGATTTTTGCGTTGGAGTAAAAGTATAGCCTGTCTTTGTCGGCGTAACGGTTCCGCTCCAGCCATATGGAACAGAAATAGAATAACTTCCGTCACTTCCAGATGTTGAGTTTTTTGTTGTCCCGTCTACCCAGGTTAATGTTGCAGAACCAATTCCGGTATTGCCACTAATTGAAATAGTATTTAATTCAGCGGAATAATTTTGATTGCTCTGATTAGATACAATATTAGAATATGACTTTTGAATCGGCGTAAATGTATATCCAGGCTTTGATGGAATTACTGTTCCACTCCAATCATAAGGAACAGAAATAGAATAACTTCCATCAATTCCAGAAGTTGTGGTTTTTGTTGTTCCGTCTATCCAAGTTAATGTAGTTGAGCCAATTCCGGTATTTCCGCTAATTGTAAAAGTATTTAACTCAGCTGAGTAATTTTGATTGCTTTGATTTGAAATAACGGTTACGTATGACTTTTGCGAAGGGTTAAATGTATAACCTGTCTTAGAAGGAGTAATTGTTCCACTCCAACCAAAAGGCACAGTTATCGTATAACTTCCATTTACAGCAGAAGTCGCAGTTTTTGTAGTTCCGTCCAACCAAGTTAAGGTAGCGGAACCAATACCCGTATTTCCACTAATATTATAATTTTTTAGTGCGAAATTGGCGACAAGATTTTTTGAAGAATTAACTGTAAAATTAAATGTGGCTGAAGTAGATACTTGTGTTCCGTTTTCAGTCCAGTTAACAAAATCATAACTCGAATTACTTGTTGCACTTACAACAGCTTCATCACCATATAAATAATTACCGCCGCCTGTAACTGTACCCCCAACAGGAGGTTCCTGTGATAAATTTATTTGATATTGGTTTAGTTCAAATGTAATTGTAATAGATTTATCAGAATCCATCAAAATACTTTCATTTGAATTTGTAGAAACAAGATCACCGGACCAATCAAAAAAATGACTTCCGGTATTTGCAATTGCTGATAAATTTACCGTTTCATTACTAGTAAATTGTGCTGAATATGTTGAATTCTGTGTAACCCCATTAACTGAAATTTGACCGCTTCCAGCTCCTGCGGCAGTTATTTGCAATGTAAATTGTCCAAAACTCTTAAAGTTTAGTAATAATAAGAAAAACAATAATTTTTTAACATTTTTCATAGTTGTGCTTAAAATTTATTAAAGTTCAAAATAATAAAATAATTTATTTAAGAAAACATAAAAACTTTATCCAAAAAGAGATTTCCAATTGTTAAAAAACATAATTATTTTTAAAAAGATATTATTCAAATCACATAAAGAATTTAAAAATGAAAAACATACATATTTTTCTTGTTGCGGTACTTTTAATCTTTACATTATTATATTGCGACGGAAACGGAGTTACTGATATAGATAATGTTGATATTCCCACAGAAAACGTAAGTTATTCGCAATACATACAGCCGGTTTTTAATTATAAATGTACAAATAGCGGTTGTCACGAAAGTGAAACGGCTGCATCAAACTTGGATTTAACAACTTGGGCAGGAGCTACTGCAGATCCTTTAATAGTTTCTCCGGGATTTCCGAACAACAGCAAATTAGTTTGGGCTATTGAAGGAAATTCAGGAAGTTCAATTATGCCTCCTCCGTTTGGAACGGTTCCGCCACTTACAGATAATCAGATTCAGGGAATTAAAACATGGATTGAAGAAGGAGCAAAAGCAAATTAATTCCGGAATTTATATCCTCGAAGTCAAATTCTTTAGAAATACTAAAATTATTATTCAAAAATTTGGCGAACAGAATTTCCCAAAAGGATATTATTATTATGTTGGAAGCGGGCAGAAAAATTTAACAAAACGAGTCATTCGGCATTTTAAGAAAAAGAAAAAAATTCACTGGCATATTGATTATATAACTTCGAATTTGAATGTAAAGACCAATTCAGTCTGTATAATAAATGACCAAAGTAAAGATGAAGAATGCAATTTAGTCCAAATTTTGGAAAAACAATTTAAGCTTACGCATAAAATAAAAAATTTCGGGAATTCCGATTGCAGTAAGTGTTTTTCACATTTGCTTTTTTCGAAGAATCCAATTGATCAAAGCCAATTATTAGCTTTGTACCAATCAACAGTACTTTTCATTCCTTCTGATAATGAAATATTTTGAGTATAGCCGAAATCTCGTTTTGCTTTAGTAACGTCGCACGTCCAATTTGCTTGAACAAAATCAGTCGCTTTTTCCCAATTAAATGTTGCAGGTTTTTTCACAAAATAATTCACAAACTGAGAAATCGCACCAATTATATAAATAATAAAATGCGGAATCTTAATCCTTAAAGCTTTTTTACCAATCGCCTTTTCCATTTCATCGCTGACTTGATTCCAATCATAAATTTCTTCGGAACTTATAAAATAAATTTCATTTTTAGCTTTTTCGGAAATTGATGCCAAATATATCCCATTCACAAAATCCCTTCCGTGTATCAAACTCAATTTTTTATTATCAAATCCAACAAGCGTCATTATACCTTTTTTTACACCTTTAAACATTGCATAAATATCTTCCTCGCGTTCGCCATAAATTGCCGGGGCTCTGCAAATAGTAATTGGAATGGAATCCATATATTTTTTTGCCAGTTCTTCTTCCGCTAATTTACTCTTTCCATAAGTTGTTAATGGATGAGGTAACGTTTCTTCGGTGCAAGGTTTCCCGTCATCAGCCGGTCCACACGCTGTTAAACTGCTTACAATTACTAAACGCTTAATGTCAATTTTATTTTCTTTAATAGTATCTAAAATTGCTCTTGTTGTTTCAACATTCCCTTTGTAAAATCCGTCTTTTGTTTTCGATCTTACAACTCCGGCAACATGATAAATATAATCCGCATCTTGAAAAATTGGTTTTAATTTCTCCTTATCATATAAGCCAGATTCATAAATTTCAACATTTTTTCCATTAAGCCATCTTAAATTACTTGATTTTCTAACAATGCAACGCACTGTAAAATCTTTGGATAAAAGTAAATCAACTAAATGGCTTCCAACAAAACCTGTTCCGCCTGTTACCACCGCAATGTTTTTTTTCATACGTATTTTAATTTGATTTTAATTAGATATAATTATACTTTTTTGTGTTAGAATAAAAATAGTTTATAAATATACAAAGAAAATACAATTGGAGGTTCGTTTTGGATCTTTTTAAAAAGTGTTATGATTTCACGAGAGCTGATGAAATTAAAGCAATGGGAGTTTATCCTTATTTTAGAGCAGTAGAAGAAAATGAAGGACCCATTGTTTCTATTGAAGGCAGAAAAATTATTATGGCGGGCTCAAATAATTATTTGGGTTTGACAGGCCACCCAAAAGTAAGGGAAGCGGCAATTGATGCAATTCACCGATATGGTACTGGATGTTCGGGGTCAAGATACTTAACTGGAACTATTGATTTACATATTGAATTAGAAAATCGATTGGCAAAATTTTTAGGGAAAGAAGCAGTTTTATTATTTAGTACAGGATATCAAACTGCACAAGGTATTATACCGACTTTAGTACAGCGAGGTGATTATTTGATTTCCGATAAGGATAATCACGCTTGTATAGTTGCCGGAAATTTAATCGCTAGAGGCGCAACAGTTGAACTTTTAAGATACAAACATAATGATATGGTTGATCTTGAAAGAGTTTTAAGTAAGTTACCAAAAGATGCCGCAAAGCTAATTGTTAGTGACGGTGTTTTCAGCACAGGCGGTGAGATTGTTGAATTACCAAAGCTTGTTGAATTGGCAAAGTCTAATAACGCTAAGTTATTAATAGATGATGCTCATTCTGTTGGCGTTATAGGAAAAGGCGGACGCGGAACCGCAAGCGAATTTAATTTAGTAAACGAAGTTGATATGACAATGGGTACTTTCAGCAAAACTTTTGCTTCTTTGGGCGGATTTGTGGCAAGTGAAGCAAAAGTAATCGATTATATTAAACACCATGCTCCGGCTTTAATTTTTAGTGCCTCTCCAACCCCTGCTTCAGTTGCTGCTGCTTTGGCAGCATTAAATATTTTAGAAGAGCAACCTGAATTGGTCGATAAATTGATTTGGAATGCTCAATATATTAGAAAAGGATTTTTGGATGCCGGATTTAATGTTATAGAGGGAAGAACGGGAATTGTACCTGTTATTGTTGGCAGCGATGAGTTGGCATTTAAAATGTGGAGAATGTTATATGATGAAGGAATATTTGTAAATGCATTTATTTCTCCAGGCGTGCCGCCGGGAAGACAAATGATGCGCACAAGTTATATGGCAACACACGAAGAAAGTCATTTAAATCAAATTATTGATAAATTTAAATTGATTGGTAAACAATTAGGTTTAGTATAATTTACTGTTTTTCCATTAAAAGCATACATTATGATGTATGCTTTTTTTTTAGAGGATGTTATGGACGAAATTATTGTAAAGCAAATCACCGTTAAAGAAATTAAAAATTTTTTAAAACTTGCTTTTAACATTTATAAAAACGATCCGAATTGGGTTCCGCCTCTTTACATGGATAAATTGAAAATATTAAACAAATATAAAAATCCTTTTTTTAAAGACGGCAATAATGATATGGAATTGTTTATTGCCTATATAAATAATGAACCCGTTGGCAGAATTGCCGCAATTAAAAATGTAACCCATAATGAAGTTCATAACGATAATGTCGGTTTTTTTGGATTTTTTGAATCTATTAACAATCAGCAAGTTGCAAATAAACTTTTAGATACTGCTAAAGATTGGCTGAAGAAAAATGGTTTTTCCGCAATGCGCGGACCGGCAAATCCCACGGTAAATGACGAGTACGGACTTTTAATTGATGGTTTTGATGATACACCCAGATTATTAATGACTTACAACCCAAAATATTATTTAGATTTATTTGATAATTACGGATTAAAAAAAGCTAAAGATCTTTATGCTTATGATATTCAGAATTCCGAAATGAGTAAAAATGAAAAAATAAAAAGAGTAGCTGAGATTGTTAGAAAACGTTATAACATTACTATTCGTTCGGTTGATATGAAAAATTTTCAACATGAATTAGATATATTTAAAATGGTCTATAATAAATCTTGGGCTGCAAATTGGGGATTTGTTCCGATGTCAGATGCTGAAATTGATGCGGCTGCAAAAGACTTAAAACCACTTATTAAACCGGATTTTGTATTTTTTGCGGAAATAAATGGTGAACCAATTGGTGCTGTTTTAGCCATGCCGGATTACAATCAAATATTCAAAACAATGAAAGGTCGTTTGTTCCCTCTTCAATTTTTGAAGTTATATACTCAAAAGAAGAAAATGACCTGGGCTCGTATTATTACACTTGGCGTTATTCCAGAACACAGAAATAAAGGAATAGACGGACTTTTATATTATGAATGCTTAGTAAGAGCCGCAAAAAATGGTATTTATCAGGGCGAAGCAAGCTGGATTCTTGAAGATAACCTAATGATGAACCGCGGTGCTGAAACTATGAACGGCCGAATCTATAAAAAATACAGAATTTACGAAAAAGAAATTTAATCCATTATTCCCTGTTCATATGTCGAGATATGCGAAGGGTCAATCTTTTTCAATAATTTGAAAATTGATTTATCCGGATAATCTTTTAGATTCGCGTATATTTCCTTATGTTTTGTATCAAAAAATACCTTTAGCAGTAAATTCATTCTTCCAATTTTATCGTAAATTCCGTCCAAATCATTAATTAATTTCACAATATTCTTGGTTCCTTCAGCTTTATCATCTGCCATCAAATCTAGACCGTTATAATGATAATCATAAAAATCTATTCTGAATTGATGAAAATTTGACCTTAATAAATCATCAACCAAACCTCTTTTATTATACGCTGAAGTTTCTATTGCCCATCCTTTTGAAAATGTGCTGTTTGAACCTAAAATCGCAATATCTGAAGCTTTGGTGTAAAATTCATTTCCTGCAAGTGGCTGATAAGAATCCATATCTAAACCAATTATTAAAAACGCGTAATAATCCAACAAGCTTACCAACGGGTTAAACTCAGATGGATTAAAATACATAGATTGGTTTTTTTCATAATTAAAACTTATGTTATTATCCTGCACTTTGAGCATCAGCGATTTTGTTTCCGAATTGTAAACATCTCTGCTGCTTGTTATAACGGCTTGCGCGTTATAAGTATTTTCACTGGAAGATGTAAAAAACAGTTGAAAATTGCACTCAATCCTTTCCCCTTGCCAATCGTCTCCGGTAAATTTATTATTGTTCAAATAATCTTGAAGAATTTGCGCAAAATCTTCTAAATTGTCTTTGCCAAGCGATTCAAGTTTTTCTGTATTGATTGTAACTTTTGCGTTAAGCTCTTGCGCTGAAATATACCCGGCGAATAAAAACGCCAATATAAATGTTAACTTCTTCATTTTTTTACCCATTAAAAAGAATTTTCTATTTGAAAATAATTATTTGGATTTACTATATCAATATTTTAATTCATAGATAAATTTATTTACAGATCAGGCTGCTTACAATATTTTCCCAAAAAAGTTTCAAATGACTTTTATTATTGAAAAATTAATTATATCTTAAAAATTACAATTAGAAAGTAACCATTACTTAATCTTTTATATTTTGATGAATAGAATAAAGATTATAATATTTGCATCAATTTTATTTAACAATTTTATTTCAGGTCAGTTAGATCCCGGCGCAAAACAAATTTCTCTTTCACATTCCGATATTGCATTCTCCAACGATGTATTTTCTTTGTTTACAAACCCATCAGGATTAGCCAAAATACCTTCAAGTCAATTTGGTATTTATTATTCTCCTTCTCCATTTGGGATTAAAGAAATGGCAAACGCGTACTTAGCATTCAATCAAACAACCGATCTCGGCAGTTTTGCGGTCGGATTATTGAACTATGGATTTAACTTATATAAGGAAAATAAATTCTACTTAGGTTATGGTAATAATTATAACGAAAAATTTTATTACGGATTCTCAGCATATTATGAATCAATTGCAATTAAAAATTATGGTAATGTTAATTTCTTCAATATTTCGATCGGAGGCAGTTATTCGCTTTCAAAAGAGTTGTTTTTGGGATTTGCAATAAATGATATTTTAAGAAATAAAGAATATTCCCCAAACTCGGCATCAGTTAGGAGCGGAATTTCTTATATGGTTTTGAAAAATTCCGTAGTGCATTTTTCAATTTTCAAACAACTTAACTTTCCCGTATCTGTTTGTTCAGGTATCGAATACGATATTATAAAATACTTTTCATTAAGATTTGGAGTGCAAAATAATCCGGATAAATATTCCGCCGGAGCCGGAATAAATTATTCAATATTCAAAGTTGATTATGCGGTAAATCAGCATAAGGATTTGGGTCTAACACATCAATTAGGAATTCTTATAAATTTTTAATATAAAATTTAAATATTATCTAATAATAATAATTTCATTTAGTTCACAAATTTTCTTAGCGCAAACAGATACTTCGGATATGATGGATTCTGATATTTTTGACTTGCTTGAAAATTTAACCGATGAAAATGAAGATTTGGAATATTATGAAATTTTGGAAAACCTTATTCAGGATAAAATTGATATAAATAAAGCTTCAGAAAGAGATCTTTTACAAATTCCATTTTTAACTCAGCAAGACGCAAAGGAAATATTAAAAACCAGAAAAATTTTAAAAGAATATTCATCATTCAATGACTTCCAATTTATTAAAAACGTTAACCCGGATTTAATCTTACTGCTGAAATTATTTGTAAAAATTATTTCAAAAGAAAATGCAAGAACTTCACATTCTTTAATTTTTAGATCAAGAATTTTAAATGAACTGCAGGAACGTAAAGGTTTTACTGACAATAAATTTATCGGCAATAAACTTAAAACCAATAACAGATTAAAAGCAAAACTTAATGATTTTTCTACCGGAATTATTATTGAAAAGGACGCCGGAGAAACTTCTTATGCCGATCATTATTCCGGTTACTTTTCTTTTATGGGAAATGGATTATTGAAACATATCATTGCCGGCGACTATATGGTTGAATTTGGACAAGGTCTTACCTTATGGAGTCCTTATTCAATTTCAAAAAATGCCGAAGTATCAAATAATATTAAAAAACAAAGATTTATTATTCCCCATTTATCGGCAGATGAAAATAATTTTCTAAGAGGAATTGCCTTCCACTCAAATTTAAATTTTTTGGAATTGGGAGCTTTTTATTCTTATAATAAAATTGATGCATCTCTAGACAATATGGGAAACATAAGCAGTATTTTGCAATCCGGTCATCATAGGACTGAAAATGAAATTAATAATTTTAACAATGTAAATTTGCAAAATTACGGGGCATTTCTAAGCTATAATTTAAATTCAAATATAAGTCTTGATTTTCTGCACTTTGGAAATATTTTTGAAAATAACATAGTAATGAAGAACAGACCGTATCCTAATGGAAAAAAATTTTCATATTCCGCAGTAAGTTATAACTTGTTTTTTAACGTCCTTAATGTTGCTGGAGAAATATCAAAATTTGAAAATGCAGCAGCATTTATAAACAATATATATTTTAATTTCTCAAAAGCTCTGCAATTATCAGTTTCATATAGAAATTATAACAAAGAATATTTTAGCTTTTTTGCTTCTGGTTTCGGAGAGAATTCCAATACAAATAGTGAAAAAGGATTTTATTTCGGGATAAAATCAAATACGGAATTTGGTAAGGTAAATTTTTATTACGACATTTTTTCATTTCCCTTTTCAAATAATTTAATAGGCTTTAATTCTACCGGTGATGATGTATTGTTAACTCTTGAACGAAAAATCTTTTCCGCTTTAAAGGTGAACTTCAAATTAAAAATTGAAAATAAAGAAATGTTATTTGAAAATAATTACAAAGAAAACATTGGTCAATATTCTAAAACAAATTACAGATTGTCATTTGAGTATAATGTTTCGAAAACAATATATGGCAGGAGCAGAATTGAGCTGATGCAGTATAAGGAATTCTCAAATAAAGAAAACGGATTTTTAATCTATCAGGACGTAAAATTAAAATTGGATGAAAAATTATTTTTAAGTTCAAGATATATTTTTTTTCAAACCGATTCGTACAATTCCAGAATTTATGAATTTGAAAATGATTTATCGGGAGTATTTAGCAATAACGCGTTATTTGGTGAAGGATTTAGATTTTACTTTTTAATTCAGTATAAAATCTTTCACAATGTAAATCTTTCAATTAAATATTCAGATACATTTAAGCCGAACGAAACATCACTTGGTTCAAGCTATTCGGAAATTATCGGAAACGTTGATAATAAATTAAGCTTGCAGTTTGACTTAACTTTATAGTTAAATATACTGTTAAAATTTTTACAATTATTCAACATACCTCAACAATTCTTGCTTAATAATATAAGACTCTCTAAGTTTACACATACTTTTTTCTAAAATAATTTTTTAAAGGATATTACATGAGAACAATTGTATCAATGCCTGGAGACGGAATTGGTAAAACAGTTTTACCAGAATCAATTAGATTATTGGAAGCGGCAGGTTTTAAAGCAAATTATGTTCATGGTGATATTGGTTGGGAATTTTGGCAAAAGGAAGGAAATGCTCTTCCCCAGCGAACTATAGATTTATTGCAGGAACACAAAATCGGATTATTCGGCGCAATAACAAGTAAACCAAAAGACGCTGCCGATGCTGAACTTGATCCTTCGCTTAAAGGAAAAGGTTTTGTTTATTTCAGTCCTATTGTTGGTCTTCGTCAACATTTTGATTTGGATATTTGTATTCGTCCATGCCAATCGTTTAAAGGAAATCCGCTTAACTTTATTCGGAAAGACGGCAAAGGTGGTTTTGAAGAACCGATTGTTGATACTGTTATTTTCCGTCAAAATACAGAAGGAATGTATGGCGGTATTGAATGGACAAATCCTCCAAAACAAGTTAGAGACGCACTTGAAACTCATCCTAAAATGAAGAATTTTAAAGAAGTACCCAGTGAAGAGATAGCGATTTCAACTAGAATAGTTACTAAAAAATATACCGAAAGAATTATAAGAGCCGGTTTTGAATATGCAAAAAAATTCGGTTATAAAAATGTTACTATTTGTGAAAAACCAAATGTTTTAAGAGAAACTTCTGGCATGTTTATGAAGCTGGGAAAACAGATAGCTAAAGAATATCCGGGAATTGAATTATGGGATACAAATATTGACGCTCAAATGATGTGGCTTACAAAAAATCCCGAAAATTATGGAGTAATTGTTTCAGAAAATATGTTTGGTGATATTATAAGTGATGGTTTTGCAGGATTAGTCGGTGGCTTAGGTTTTGCTTGTTCTGCCAACCTTGGAGAAGAAGTCGCAGTTTTTGAGCCGACTCATGGTTCTGCTCCTAAATATCAAGAATTAAATCCTAGTATTGTAAATCCTATAGCAATGTTTTTGAGCGCTTGTATGATGCTTGATTATATTGGAGAAAAAGAAATTGCCGATAAAATTAGAAAAGCAATTGCTGAAGTAATAAAAGAAGGAAAAGTTAAAACATATGATATGATGAAATTACGCGGAGGTGCCGATGTATTTGGTAAAGGAGCATGCACAACGCAAGAAATGACAAATGAAATAATCAACAAGCTATAAAAACTCAAAAGTGAAAAGGCAAAAATAAAACAATGTCGAGGCTTAATCACAATAAACTTGAAGTTTATATAAAATCCAGTGAGTTGGTAAAATTAGTTTATCAGCTCACTAATTTTTTCTCGAATTCAGAATTGTATGGTTTAACTTCACAAATAAGAAGATCAGCTATATCCGTTATTTCAAATTTATCTGAAGTTGCTTCGAGAAAATCAGAACTTGATAGAAAAAGATTTTATGAAATTTCCCGTTCATCTTTTGTTGAATTAGATACTCAAATTGAAATTGCATTTTCACTTGGATTTATAAATCCGATTCTGAAGAATTAAATAAGTTATTTAATGAAGTTTTTGCAATGTTATCAAAAATGGTAAAGTGATTTTAATAACTTTTGCCTTTTTACTTTTCACTTTTACGGAGTAATCTATGCGCGATAAAATTAAAAATATTTGGCCGGAAATCGAACTTATTAAAGATCAGGAAATAAAAGAAAAAACATATAAATGTTGGGAATATGCAATAGAAAATTCCCCCCTTGAACCGGAAGATCTTGAAAAAATTCCTTTCAGTTTATTGATAGATAATTGTGATATTACATTTATGAATCATAAACGAACAGCTGTACATCTATCGATTGATATTGCAAAACGAATGGAAGAAAATTTTAAAATGAAAATTAATTGGGATTACTTAATATCCGGAGCAATTCTTATTGATGTGGGAAAACTTTTAGAATATGAAATTAAAGATGGGAAATTAGGTACAAGTCGGGATGGTAAATTATTACGTCATCCATTTAGCGGAGTTTCAATTGCAGACCGATTTGGATTGCCTTTTGATATTCAGCATATAATTGCATATCATTCAAAAGAAGGTGACTTGGGAAAAAGAAGTATAGAATCAATAATAGTTCATCATGCTGATTTTGTTAGTTTCGAGCCATTTCAAGATGCTAAAAGATTGAATGTGTAGATGTGAAATGTGAAACTGAAATTGAAAAAGTAATAGTACAATTAAGAAAAATAATTTAACTACTTGCGAAAAGAAGTACAATTCACAATTTCTGTTTCCTCAAACATTGATTTAGGCTATGCTCGTAAGTCTAAAAATGAAGCAAAAGATTTTAAATATCGCCAGATATTCATTGATTGAAATTGATGCTCAAATTACAATTTGCATAAAATTGAATTACATTAAAAAGATGAAATTTGGGAAATAAGTGATTTATGAAATCATACAATTGCACTAATTTCAAAATTGACTTTTTCCTTTAAATAATTTTTTCGTTTCAACGTCTCAACGTTTTAACAATTTTACGGAGTTTTTATGAATCAAAATCTAATTGAAAAAATAGTTCAAAAATTTGCAGTTGGATTGGAAGAAAATCAAAAAGTACAAAGTGGCGATATACTTTCCATAAAACCGGCTTACGTAATGACACACGATAACACCGGAGCTGTAATTCCAAAATTTAAATCAATAGGTGCGACAAAACTATCAAATCCTCGACAAGTGGTTCATACTCTTGATCATAATATCCAAGACAAAACAGAAGCAAATTTGGAAAAATATAAAAAGATAGAAGATTTTTCTAAATCTGTCGGTGCCGATTTTTATCCGGCCGGACGTGGAATTGGTCATCAAATTATGTGCGAAGAAGGATATGCTTGGCCTGGAACAGTTGTGGTCGCTTCCGATAGCCATTCGAATATGTACGGCGGACTTGGAGTTTTAGGAACGCCTGTTGTGCGTACAGATGCTGCCGGAATTTGGGCAACGGGAAAAACATGGTGGGAAATTCCTACTATTGCAAAAGTTGAACTTAAAGGAAAACTAAATAAAGGTGTTGTAGGCAAAGATCTTATTATCGCGCTTTGCGGATATTTCAATAACGATGAAGTACTTAATTTTATTATTGAATTTAGCGGTGATGGCATAAAAGAATTAAATATTGATCAGCGTTTAACTATTGCAAATATGACAACTGAATGGGGCGCGCTTGGCGGTGTATTCCCTATTGATGAAGTTACAATAAAATGGCTGGAAAATAGAGCAGAGTTTATAAAAAAACGCGGATTAGCCGGTGTAACTTCTGATATAGATGGGAACGGTGAACATCCAAGATTAAACAAAATAAAAATTGATGAATTAAAATCGCAAATGCCTGATTTAAAACCAGATTCAAACGCTTATTACGCAAAAGAACTAATTATTGATTTGAGCACAATTCAGCCAATGGTTTCCGGTCCTAATTCCGTTAAAGTAATGAATTCAACTTCAGTACTAAGCGAGAAAAATGTTGAAATTCATAAAGCATATTTGGTCTCATGTGTTAACAGCAGGTTAGATGATATTTCCGAAGCCGCTAATATTTTAAAAAATAAAAAAATTGCGGAAGGAGTAAAATTCTATATTGCAGCAGCATCAAGTGAAGTTCAAGCAGAAAGCGAAAAACGAGGTGATTGGCAAGCGCTGATTGCAGCCGGAGCAATCCCACTTCCACCAGGTTGCGGACCATGCATTGGCTTGGGAACAGGATTGCTTGAAGATGGTGAAGTTGGAATTTCAGCAACAAATAGAAATTTTAAAGGACGTATGGGTTCGGCAAATGCGCAAGCTTATTTAGCCTCACCGGCTGTAGTTGCTTATTCTGCGCTCAAAGGCAAAATAGATTTTGAATGGAATGATCAAAAAGAAATAAAAGCCGAAATTAAAACAAATAAACCCAAAACTCGTGAAGCGGTAAAAGTTAAAATCATTGAAGGGTTTCCTGAAAAAATTGAAGGCAATTTGCTGTTTTGCTATCAGGATAATTTAAATACAGATGGAATTTATCCAGGCAAATATACATATGTTGATGATTTCAAGCCTGAAGATCAAGCTTTAGTTGCGATGGAAAATTATGATCCCGAATTCCAGCAAATCGCGAAAATTGGGGATATACTTGTCGGCGGATATAATTTTGGAACCGGAAGTTCTCGTGAACAAGCCGCGACAGCTCTTAAATATAGAGGAATTCAATTGGTAATTGTTGGTTCCGCAAGTCAGACTTATAAACGAAACGCATTGAATAACGGATATCTTGTAATTGAAATTCCAGAGTTGGTCGATGAATTAAAAAATAAATTCGGACAAAAAAAATTGACCGTTAATACCGGCATTGTTAGTCAAATAGATTTTGTTAATTCAGAATTGTGTTTTAATAATAAAAATTATTCATTCGCGCCAATTGGAACCGCCGCGCAAGAATTAGTTGTTACCGGCGGATTAGAAAATTGGATTAAGAAAAATTTATAAATTTTATTTAAGGATCTGAAATGAAAAATATTTTAAGAAAATTTAATTTTGCATTCTTCATTTTTCACATTTTAATTTTAACAAATTTTATAAATGCTCAAACCGAAGAATTTACTTTCGTATTTGCAACGGATATTCATATTCAAAAAGAAAGAAATGGAGATAAGGGATTTAAGAAAGCAATTGAAGAAATAAATAAGCTTAATCCTGACTTTGTTGTTACCGGCGGTGATTTGGTAATGGACGCATTAGGTGTAAGTTATAATAGAGCTGATAGTTTGTTTAATTTATATATGGAAACTTGTAAAGAATTAAATATGCCAATCCATAATACAATTGGAAACCACGATATTTTGGGTTGGTACGAAAAAAGCAATATTGCTAAAACGCATCCGGAATTTGGCAAAAAAATGTTTCAAAATAGAATTGGGAAAACTTATTATTCATTTGTTCACAAAGGCGTAAAATTTATAATTCTTGATTCAATTGAAGAAGTTCCCGAAGGAAATGGATATTTCGGATTTATAAACAATGAACAGCTTGAATGGTTAAAAACTGAAATTGCCGGTATCGATAAAGCTATGCCTATAATAATTTCAACTCATATTCCTCTTTATACTATGTACTCACAAATGGCAATAGGATCAATGGCCGCAAATGATCGCGGACTTGTAGTTGAAAACTCCAAATCTGTATTAGATTTATTAAAGGATCATAATTTAAAATTAATTCTACAAGGACATTTGCACGCATATGAAAATCTTAATTTAATGGATAGATTCAATATTATTACAGGCGGAGCAGTTTGCGGCAGATGGTGGCTTGGACCAAATGAAGGAATGGAAGAAGGATTTCTACTAGTAAAAGTTAAAAAGGACAAAATTGAAGCTGAGTATTTTGATTACGACTGGCAAATAAAATAAGCTAAATATAAAAATCCCCTCTTTTAAGGGGATTTTTTGTGTTTAAACAAAAGCTGTCATACTTAAATTTATTCATTCAACATCTTTTATTATATTAAATTTAACATTGCAAATCACTTTTCTTTCAATCAAAAATTTATGTGTTTTATTCGATAATAATTATGTAATTTTTATTTAATAATTAAGTCCAGTATACTGATGTTAATTAAAATCACAAAAAGCATATTTTTCTATTTACCCTATCTCAACTTCCCAAAGTTATATCAAACTAACTGGCGAAATAATTAATTTTTAAATTTAAAATAAGGAATTCTAGTTATGGGAAAATCCATTTCTCGTATACTATCCGAATATTCTGTCGGATTAAAATATGTAGATTTACCTGAAGATGTTATAAATGAAGTCAAACGATATATATATGATTCAATAGGATGTGCATATGGTGCAAAAAATACAAAAGATGTAAACATTATTAGAGAAATATACAACGATATAGGCGGTAAAGAAGAAGCTACTGTAATTGGCTTTGGCGAAAAATTACCAGCGGTTAATGCAACATTAATTAATTCACTAATGATAAGAGCATTGGATTTTAACGATATTTATTGGAAAGATGATCCATCACATCCATCCGATATTATTCCCGCTGCGTTTTCTGTGGGCGAGCTTGTAAACGCTTCAATGAAAGATGTAATTGTGGCTATTGTTTTAGCTTATGAATTTGAACAAAGATTATGTTTGTTTGCAAAACCGGGGGTTCGCGAACGCAAATGGCACCATGCCACTTTAACACAATTTGTATCACCAATTGTTGCCGGTAAATTATTAGGATTAACCGTTGATGAAATGGTAAACGCAATTGGGATTAACGGTTCGCATAATCATACAATTGGATGTCCTACTGCCGGCAAATTAACAATGATGAAAAATACTGTTGATCCAATGGCTGTGCAGTCAGGAGTTTTTGCGGCACTAATGGCGAAGAAAGGATTTTCGGGAACGGAAAAGGTATTTGAAGGTAAAGAAGGATTTATGGACTCGTTTATTGGGTGGAACGCTAAAGAAGAAATTCTTAATCCTACAGAAATGAAAGGACGAGATGGAATTTCAAAATGGAGTTGGGATGTTGATGCATTAGTAGGAAATTTGGGAAAAGAATTTAAAATTTTAGAATGCGGAATGAAAGCTTTTCCAACTGAAGCTTTAACACACACTCACATATCATGCGCAATAAAAGTAATGACGGAATTTAATTTGGATTATAAAGATATAGAAGAAGTTCGGGTAACCGCTTTTGCACAAGCTTATGATATCCTTTTTGATCCCGCAAAATACAGACCGGAATCCCGTGAAACTGCCGATCATTCTCTTCCCTACTGTTTAGCCGCGGCAATTGTTGATAAAAAGATAACGACAAATTCTTTCAGTGAAGAAAAATTAAAAGATCCAAAAATTTATGAAGTGATCGATAAAATAAAAGGCGAACCTTCCATTGAATTTGAAAAAATGTTTCCGGCAAAACAACCTTCAAAGGTTGTGATAAAAACAAAAGACGGAAAAGAATATTCAGAATATTTAGAATATCCCAAAGGAAATCCAAAAGAACCAATGACAATGAATGATCTTCAAAATAAATTTAGCGGATTATCTTCTTCTTGGTTAAGCGAAAATAAACAAAATGAAATAAAAGATGTTATTTTTAATTGTGAAAATTTATCAGCAAGAGAATTTATGAATAAATTGATTGTTTAATATTCTAATAATTTTAAAAATTACCTAAATCAATAAATTCTTTGGTTAGTTTTACAAATAATAAATTATAAATTTGATTGGCATTGCTTTTAACAATTAAGCAATTTGTCAATTCAACAATTTAATGAGAGCTTTATGCAAAAATCATTCGCCGGTCAAAGAGGACCAAAAGTAAGATCAGATTGTTACATTGAAATTGAAATTACCGATAATGGTGGAATTACTATTGAGCTTAACAGCAAAGTTGAAGTCATGTACGGAAAATCTATTAGATCTTTGCTTAATGATTTGTGCATATTTTTTAAAATTAAAAACGCAAAAATTTTATTTGAAGATGCCGGAGCTTTGCCTTTTACAATTGCCGCAAGATTTGAATCTGCGGTAAAAAGATTTTATCCGGAGATTTCCGCCGAATTTCTTTTTCCAATAAATAAAAATAATCTTTATTCAACACTAAAAGACAGGTTAAGAAGAAGCAGATTGTATTTGCCCGGAAACGAACCTAAATTTTACCCGAATGCCGGATTACATTTACCTGACGGAATTATTTTAGATTTGGAAGACAGCGTTTCTCCTTCTGAAAAAGATACTGCCCAGTTGCTTGTAAGAAACACGTTGCGCACGGTTGATTTTTACGGTGCTGAAAGAATGGTGAGGATTAATCAATTACCCAAAGGTTTGGATGATCTAAAATACATTGTTCCAAATAATGTTAATGTAATTTTAATTCCAAAATGCGAATCTGCGGAACATGTGCTGGAAGTTGAAAAATCAGTTGACTCGCTTAAAAAAGAATTTAAAGTGAAAAATGAAATATTTTTTATGCCCATAATTGAAAGTGCTTTGGGCGTTGAAAAATCATATGAAATAGCTTCCGCTTCAATAAATAATTGCGCTTTAGCTGTCGGATTGGAAGATTATACAGCTGATATCGGCACTCAGCGGACAAGTGATGGTAAAGAAAGTTTTTATGCAAGAAGTCAAATTTTAAACGCGGCAAAAGCAGCTAAAATTCAAGCGATAGATACTGTTTTTTCTGATGTAAATGATATGGATGGATTACGGAAAAGTGTTATAGAAGCAAAGCAGTTAGGGTTCGAAGGAAAAGGCTGCATACATCCGCGGCAAATAAAAATTATTAATGAATCTTTCTTACCGGATGAAAAAGAAATTGAGAAAGCTAAAAAAATTGTTTTGGCATTTGATGAAGCTAAACAAAATGGCTTGGGAGTTGTGTCATTGGGCAGTAAAATGATTGATGCTCCGGTTGTTAAACGTGCCGATAAAACAATTAAACTTGCGGTAGAAAATAATTTGTTAGATAAAAATTGGAAATTAAATGAATTTAGTTAAAAACGCTGCCGGCAGATTGGTACCAACAACAGTTAATAAACGTACTGAAACCCCATTTAAGGGAATAGGTAAATTCAGACCAAAAGGATATAAATCCAAACCGCCAATCAGAACATGTATGGATTATCCCGATGATGGAAATAAATTAGTTTCAAGTTTGGAAGAAGCATTAAAAAAAGCTGGACTTAAAGACGGAATGACAATTTCCACACATCATCATTTAAGAAATGGTGATGTTCTTACAAATCAACTTTTTGATACAATTAAAAAAATGGGAATCAAAAATATTAGATGGTTTCCTAGTGCATCATTTCCTTGTCACCAGCATTTGATACAATATTTGGAAGATGGAACAATACATCATATTGAAGGAAGCATGAATGGACCTTTGGGAAAATTTACAACCGAAGGTAAAATGAAAGGTGTAGGAGTTTTGCGCTCACATGGCGGAAGATATCAATCAATTCAAGACGGAGAAGTTCATATTGATATTGCTGTTATTGCCGCCCCAACCGCTGATCCTTTCGGCAACGCGACCGGAGATCAAGGAAAATCTGCATGCGGACTTATAGGATTTGCGCTCGGTGATTCTGAATACGCGGATAGAGTAATTGTTGTAACAGACAACTTAATTCCATTTCCTTGCATACCTTGGCAAATTCAGGGAAACAACGTTGATTTTGTTGTTAAGACTGAATCTTTGGGTGATCCGTCAAAAATTGTTTCCGGTACTACAGAAGTTACAAAAAGTCCCGATAGATTATTAATTGCCGAATATGTTGCACAATTTTTAGAAGATGCAGGTATTTTAAAAGATGGTTTTTCATTTCAAGCCGGCGCGGGCGGGACCAATTTGGCTTTTGCTTTATTCTTAAAAGAAAAAATGAAAGCTAAAAGTATTAAAGCAAGATTTATTAGAGGCGGCAGTACAAAGTACTTAGTTGAAATGTTGGAAGAAGGTTTAACGGATTATATTTTAGACGGTCAAACTTTTGATCTGGAAGGTGTCAGATCGATGCATGAAAACGCAAATCATGTTAACACTTCGCCTTTTACAAGCTATAATTATCATGGTAAAGGAAACTTTGCTTCAATTTTAGATGCGGTTGTTTTGGGTGCTACAGAAGTTGATCTCGATTTCAACGCTAATGTTGTTACTCATTCAGATGGATATTTACTTCACGGCATCGGAGGCTGGCAAAATTGTTTGTTTTCAAAATGTACCATTTTGGCAATTCCATCATTTAGAGATAGAATTCCCGTTATTGTAGATAAAGTTACTACTTTGTGCGGACCTGGAGAATTAATAGATGTAATTGTAACCGAACGCGGTATTGCAATAAATCCTAAAAGAAAAGATTTGATTGAAGCTGTAAAGAATACTAAATTACCAATAAGGACTTTAAAAGAAATTTACAACGAAGTTAATGATATTTGCGGAGGAGTTCCGGCTAAACCAAAGGTAAACAATAAAAAAGTTGTCGCCGTAATTAAATGGGTTGATGGAACAATTTTGGACTCTGTTTTTCAAATAGTCGGTAATTAAGGAATTTGATATGGAAAAGTTAATTAAAAAAAATA
Source organism: Ignavibacteriota bacterium (assembly GCA_016713565.1). Taxonomy (NCBI): domain Bacteria; kingdom Pseudomonadati; phylum Ignavibacteriota; species Ignavibacteriota bacterium. Next base: position 9,694 of record JADJOX010000006.1, on the reverse strand, counting down.
AAAGTCGAGCGGTTGTAGTTTTAATATTATCGTTACTTGCGCTGACTTGGCAATTTATAAATTATATGGTAGTGTCTTCAATTCTAAAGGAATATACTGAAATTGGAACCTTTGAAGTTTATATGCTTTATTCCAGCTATATTATTTTCATTTTACTATTTATTTCCATTCTAATATTAATTTACTCTGTTTTTAGAGTAAGTATGAGGTACTCTTCATTACAGAAAAAAGAAGCTAAAAACAATTCACAACTTGATTCAAACCAAGTTAAACCAATTATATAATTAAATGAAAAAAATTGGCATCGCTTTCGGCTCAGGTGGAGCAAGAGGTTTAGCTCATATATTAATGGTCCAAGCCTTTGAAGAATTAGGGATAAAACCATCAATTATTTCAGGATCCAGCATAGGCTCAATAATTGGCGCTGCTTATTCAGCGGGATTAAGCTCAAAAGAAATGTATTCAATAGTTTTTGATATTCTAAGACATAAAAACGCGCGATTTTGGGAAATACATAAAAAGTCCGATATAACAAAAATGTTTAATTTAATAGATCCCAGTATTGCGACCGGAGGAATGTTAAAGGGTGATAAATTTATTAAAATCATTTCAAACACAATTAAGATAGATAATTTTAAGGATTTGAAAATCCCGTTAAAAATTGTCGCAACAGATTATTGGCAAAAGAAACAAGTAATATTGCGTCGCGGTGAACTTATTCCCGCGGTTAGAGCGAGCTATTCACTTCCAGGATTATTTGCTCCTGTGGTTTTAAATGAAAAATTACTCATTGACGGCGGAATGGTAAATCCATTACCTTACGATATTATTAAAGATAATTGCGATTTGACCATCGCGATAGATGTTTCGGCAAATAAAGTAAAAACAAATAATTACGCTCCTCCTGCTTGGGAAATTTTATTTTCGGCCTTTCAGATAATGCAAAATTCAATAGTTAATGAAAAACTAAAGCAGTCGCACCCGGATATTTTAGTCAAAATCGACATACAAAACGTAAGAGTTCATGAATTCTATAAAGCTGAAAATATATTTAAACAGACAATTCCATACAAAGATGAACTAAAATTCAAAATTGAAAAATTTTTAAAGCACAATTAATATAACTTGAAAATGTTACGACTTTTGGTTTATTTTAACTTCTTAAAGTCAAAAAAATCCTTCACATTTATAAATTATTTCTGAAAGGCAAGAATATTTAGGAAAGTCTTAATTTCACCGAAAAATAATTGCTGTTAACCGAAATCAATTAAGATTTATTTGCCGTTAATTTTATTTTTATTATAAATTATTTAAAATTTTAGACATGCTGTTATAACTATATTTAATTATCGAGAAATTTATGGAAGCAAACAAAGCCGATTTATCATCATTAAGAATTGACCGTTCAAAAAAAAATGTAAATCCCGAATTAAAAGGAAGAAATGTACGTTTTACAATTTATACCTTAATTGTAATTATAATTATTGCGGCGCTTTACTTTGGATGGAAAAATCTCACAACACCGGAAGTTGAAGTAAAATTGCAACGGCTGTTTTACAATCTAATGCTCAAAGCAATGCCGTACTCACTGCAAGCGGCTATGTTGTTGCACAAAGAAAAGCGGCAATAGCTTCAAAAGGAACCGGAAGATTAGTTTACTTAGGTGTAGTTGAAGGTGATAAAGTTAAAACTGATCAAATTATTGCACGACTTGAGAATAATGATATCAATGCTCAACTTGAACAAGCAAAGGCAAATTTAAAATTAAACGAAGCATCGCTGCTTGAAGCTGAAAATACTTTTAAAAGAGAAACTCAGTTATTTAATTCAGGATTATCAAGTCAATCCGCTTTGGATGCCGCGCAAGCAAATTATTATAAAGTCTTAGCGTCAATTGACGTTGCTAAAGCCACGGTTTTATCCGCAGAAGTATCAATGGAAAATACTGTTATCCGTGCTCCCTTTGATGGAACGGTTTTAACTAAAAACGCGGATGTCGGTGAGATTGTTGCGCCATTAGCTGCAAGCGTTAATTCTAAATCCGCGGTTGTTACAATTGCCGATATGACTTCGTTGCAGGTTGAAGCTGATGTAAGTGAATCAAATATCGAAAAAATTGAACCAAACCAAGACTGTCAAATTACTTTGGATGCTTATCCAAATGTAAATTATGCGGGTTATGTTGCCAAAATTGTTCCAACGGGAGATAGAGGTAAAGCAACGGTTATGGTAAAAGTCGGTTTTAAAAATTATGATAACAAAGTGCTGCCGGAAATGAGCGCAAAGGTTTTGTTTTTGAGAGATGCAATGAAATCTGAAATTGAAGAAAAAAAACCGAATTTAGTAATTCCAAAATCTGCAATTATGGAAAATACTGTATATAAAATTAGAGATACCAAAGCGTACAAAGTTAATATAACAACAGGTAAAGATTTTGGAACTTACATAGAAGTTACAAGCGGATTGCAAAGCGGCGATGAAGTTATTGAAAACTTAACTTCGGATATTAAAGAAGGTACAAAAGTAAAAATTAATAAATAAGGAAATGTGAGGATCACACATGTCAGACTTAATTCAAGTAAAAAACCTTTCCAAATCATACTGGAGAAACAGTTTAGAAATACCGGTTTTATCTAATTTAACGCTTAGCGTAAAAGAAAATGAATTCTTAGCATTAATGGGACCATCCGGTTCCGGTAAAACAACTTTATTGAATATTATTGCCGGAATTGACAGACCAACAAACGGAAGTGTGGAAATTGGCGGAACAGATATAGCGAAATTAAATGAATCCGCGTTGGCAAAATGGCGTTCATCCAACATTGGATTTGTATTTCAATTTTATAATCTTATTCCGGTGTTAACCGCTTTTGAAAATTTTGAACTTCCGCTTCTGTTAACAAAATTAACAAAAGCCGAAAGAAAAAAACACGTTGAAACGGCATTAACTATTGTTGGACTCGGAGATAGAATTTATCATTATCCAAAACAGCTTTCCGGAGGTCAAGAACAAAGAGTTGCGATTGCGAGAGCGATAGTTACCGATCCTTCACTTTTAGTTGCAGATGAACCGACCGGAGATTTGGATAAAAATTCTGCCGAAGAAATTTTAACATTAATGGAAAGATTAAATAAAGAATTTAACAAAACAATTGTTATGGTAACGCACGATCCTCACGCGGCTGATAGAGCAAGCAGATTACTGCATCTTGATAAAGGAGTTTTGTCAAACAACGGACAAAATTCATAGGAGGAATTGAAATGAAAGTTTTCAAATTAATTTTTAAAAACGCGTTAAGGCACAAACTAAGAAGCGCCTTAACTATTATTGGAATTGCGATCGCAATTATTGCTTTTGGATTGCTGAGAACGGTAGTTACAGTTTGGAATTCCGGTGTAGACGCGGCAAGCGCAAATAGATTAATTACGCGTCAAGCAGTTTCATTCATTTTTCCGTTGCCTGCTTCTTATCAAAATAAAATTGAAAGCATTAGCGGTGTAGTTAAAACTTCAGGAGCAAATTGGTTCGGCGGAGTTTACAAAGACAAGAATAATTTCTTTGCCAGAATGGCTGTTGATGATAAATATTTTGAAGTGTATCCGGAATTTTTAATTTCAAAAAATGAATTGGATGTTTATAAAAAGAATAGAAATTCGTGTATAATTGGAGCTGAAACCGCAAAACAATATAATATTAAAGTTGGTGATCAGGTTGTTTTAGACGGCGATATTTATCCCGGAAGATGGGAATTTATTGTTGCCGGAATTTACACTCCAAGAGATCAAAACACAGACGCTACACAAATGTTATTTCATTATGAATATTTAAATGAAAGAATGCTGCAAGAAAGTCCCGGCCGAGAAAATGAAATCGGTTGGTACATTATCCAAATTGACGAACCTAAAAATTCGGCAAAAATTTCCGCTCAAATAGATAATTTATTTAAGAACTCCACAGCGGAAACAAAAACTGAAACCGAACGCGCATTTACTCAGGGATTTGTAGCGGCGTCAAGCGCAATAATTACCTCAATGAATTTTATGTCTTTCGCGATTATTGGAATTATAATGCTGGTTTTGGCAAATACGATGATAATGGCGGCAAGGGAAAGAACGAGAGAATACGCAGTATTTAAAACACTCGGATTTTCCGCAAAACATCTTACAGGATTAATTTTAGGAGAGTCTTTGTTTATTTCATTTTTAGGCGGAGGACTTGGCTTATTATTGCTCTTCCCTCTTGTCGATGGATTTTCAAAAGCAATGCCCAAAGGATTTTTCCCTTATTTTTTTATTGAGCCGGTAACAATAATTTTGGCGGTTGTCGCTGTTCTTTTAGTCGGACTAATATCGGCGGCTTTTCCAATACAAAGAGCGTTAAGCACAAAAATTGTTGACGGATTTAGATATGTCGGTTAATTATATAATTCAAAGATCGAAATTGAATTTGATGAAATTTTTATGGAGTTAAAAATGGCTGTCCCTTATAAATACATGATCAAAAATTTTAAGACGCGAAAACTAACAACAATAATTACTATCGGCGGTATCGCGTTAGTAGTGTTTGTTTTTGCCGCTGTTTTAATGATGGCTTATGGAGTTGAAAAAACTCTTATATCAACCGGATCACCTGAAAACGTTAAAGTACAAAGAAAATCTTCACAAGGTGAAATTTCGAGTTTAATTGATGGTGATACGCAAAATATTATTAAATCACTTCCCCACATCGCAAAAGAAGCAAATGGAACTCCGATATTTTCTGCCGAACCAGTTGTAGTTATTAATTTAGATAAAAAAGGTGGCGGCGTCAGCAATATAACAGTTAGAGGTGTTTCTCCGGTTGTATTGGATTTGAGACCGCAGTTAAAAATTGTAGAAGGTAAAATGTTCAATCCATTATTACGGGAACTAATTGTAGGTAAATCCATAACGGATAAATTTGAAGGCGCGGAAGTTGGAAGCAAGATTAAATTTGCTGGAGATTATTGGTTAGTTGTTGGAAAATTTGAAGCGGACGGAAGCGGTTTTGAATCGGAACTTTGGGGCGATGCTTCACAGTTGTTAAATGCATTCAATCGCGGCAATACGGTTTCAACAATAACTCTTAAACTAGATAACATTAACAGCTTTGATGCCTTTAAGAGCTCATTTGCCGCGGATAAAAGATTACACGAATACGAAGTAATGTCCGAAAAAAGATTTTTTGAAATGCAGTCTGAAATCTTGGCAATGTTTATTAGAATATTGGGAACATTCATAACAGTGATTTTCAGCTTCGGAGCAATAATAGGAGCAGCAATTACAATGTATGCCGCGGTTTCCAATAGAACAATTGAAATCGGTACAATGCGGTCACTTGGTTTCAGCAGAAAAAGTATTTTAACGGTTTTTGTAACGGAAGCTTTATTAATTTCTTTAATAGGCGCCACAGTGGGACTTTTCCTCGCGTCATTTTTACAGTTAATAACAATCTCCACTTTAAACTGGAATTCATTTGCCGATCTTTCATTTTCATTTGCGTTAAACCCATCGATAATAATTTCATGTTTATTATTTGCAGCTTTAATGGGCTTAGTCGGAGGATTCTTCCCTGCAGTTAGAGCTTCAAGATTAAATATTGTTAAAGCTTTAAGAGGCGGATAGAAAAGATTAATATAATTTTTTGTAATTAGAATAGTATTTTATATATTTTCAATTCAAAATTTGAAATTCAGCTAAGGAGAGGTGGGTTAGTGGCTGAAACCAACGGTTTGCTAAACCGTCGTAGGGGTTAAACTCTACCGCGGGTTCGAATCCCGCCCTCTCCGTTCATATAAAAACAAAAACTTACAGACTCCCCAAAAATTAACACAAAAATTAAATTTTTGATATTTATATTATCATTTATAATGTTCTTAATATAATGATTTAAAATTGGTTAATTAAAATTTTTCTAATTTTTCTCTAAAAAACAAATTTTTATTTACTAAATTACCTTGAAAATAACTTTAAATCAATTATTTCTAATAAAATAAAAAATTTAATTTAGTTTTAGTTGAAAGTGTTATTAAAGGGAAAAAGGAAAAATTTCCGAAAAAAAAGGTTGAATCTGATGAAACAGATTTCCGGCCAGAATTAAATTTCACTTACAAACAATTTCCAGAACTTGTTAGAATGACTATAAGAAAACTAACAAACATGGTAAATAAATATGGCTTCTCCTCAGAAAGTTTTAAATTCCAAAATAAAAGAAAGTTAAATATTTTCAGCATTTTAGAAACTGAAAATCTTAGAGTATATTGTATCAGATTTAATGAATGTCTTATTATTCTTGGTGGAGGAGGAATTAAATTTAAAAAAAAATTATAAAGACGATCCAATTTAAATTACTCAGATGTCTGTTCTTGAAAATATTTCCATGATAATCGATAATAGAATAAATAAAGGTGAAATTTTAGTTAACAAGAAAAATATTTCTGGTAATTTAGAATTTGAATTACATGTTGATTATTAAATTAGGGTAAATATGAAAAAAAATATAATTGAAGAAATATTAAACTCCCCCCTTGAATGAAACTGATCGATTTATTGATCATAGCATGGCAATCGTAGATCAAATAAAATCAGAATTAGATAGAAAAAATGGAAAAGAAAAGATTTTGCTGAAGCTCTTGGAAAATATGAGTCAGAAATTTCAAAATTCTGAGCGGTGATCATAATTTTTCTATAAAAAGACTATTTCTAAAATTGAACAGGTTTTAGATACACAAATTTTATTTGTTAAAAAGAGCAGCCAATTATTTTTTCAACTAAATATATACATATTGCCAATACTCTTAATTCAGAATTTCGTATAAAGGAAGAACATTTTGAAAATCAAAATTATATTCCTAAAAAGTTAAAGAACATGGGAGTTGTTCAAGATGTCGAATTTGATTTCAAAGCTTAGTGTCACTTCAATTAAAACTATAGAATTCAATTCTAAAGTTCTATATCCAATTACTAAGAATATTGCTAAAGATATAAAGTACAAAGCAAATTTCAAAATTGATGTAAAAATTAGTATAGAAGAAAATATAATTGTTTTTGTTGTTACTTTGATCCTTAATTCAACTGAAATAAAAAATCTATTTAGTTTTAAACTTGTAGAAGAAATAACTTTTCTGTTTTGAAAATTGCGGATGAATTAAATATTTTGAATAATGAATTAGATCCTGTGAATGAAAATTATATATATTTGAATGATCAAGCGATTGCAATTTAGAGGAATTTTTAAAGAAAAACTAAGTGGATTTCCACTTAAAATCTTCAAATACCATATTCTGTAAATAGAACTGTTGCAAAAATAAAACCAGTGTATCAGAGAAAAAATCTAAAAATATTATTTAACATAAACTATATTTATCAAAAATAACTGTAAAATTTTAATTATAAATTACCTATTCTTTGCAATAAATAACTTTTTCGATTTGTTTTTCGGAAAGGTAATTTGATCAGATTTTATTAGAAGCGGCATTAAAAGCCGATGTAAGTAAAATCATGCCTAAAATTTAATATTCTACTAATGAAAATTATTAAATTATTATGTTTCACTGATAACTCAATTATTGATTATTTACCTTTTCTAATCCGGTAATTTATCAAATATTTTTCTTAAACCAAATTTGCACTAAGGAAATAATTGCAAATAAATTGAGAAGATCAATAACTAATCAATTTAATTATTGTTGGAAATTCTCATTTTTTATCATTTTGTAAAATCTTATTTTAGAATAATAATTTAATTCATGCTTATTTTGAATAAAGAAAGAATTATTCATAAAATTTAATATCAACTAACTCAAAATTTGATTCCTTTTTTGTTTTAATATTGCTACATAATTAGTTCTAATCATAGCTCCAAATCCATTTTGTGAATCAAAATATGAATCAATAGTATATGTTAATCCGTTCTTTTAATACTATATTCTATACTTGAATGTGTTGGAAATCAACTGTGGAAGGTGCTTTTAACATTGGTTCAATAAACATTTGAGCTGAGACATAAGCTTCAAATGAATTATTTGTTTCTGTCCAATCCTTACTTTCATGAGTTGCTAAATAGAATGCTATTATAACAATAATTAAAATAAAGAAAGTAACTATAACCTTTGCTCGGCTGAAACTTCATCTCGTTTAGGTTCCATTTCAAGCCTCAGATTTTCTTAAAGAAATAATTATTTTGGAATTAAAATAATTTCAAGGAATTCAATTATTATTTCATATAATTTATAAAAATCTTTATAAATTCAATAATTAATTATCTTATTTCTAATAATAATTTAATAAAATAAATTATATAAGTCCTAAGTTCTCTAGAACGAATATTTAATAACAATTACTTACAGATATTTTGCACAAATATTTTACAAACAATTATATAAAATTTCCCTAACTATCATTTTTTATCATTTATTCTGTAACATCTTCGATAAAACAAATACAATTTTCTAACTTAACCGCCGGAATTGATGTTCCATTTTCAAAAAATTCTGTGTTTCCGTTTTCGTCTTTTGTGCATTTATAACCAATACTTAAAGCTGTGGAATCTCTTTCAACTTGTTCAAAGAAATATACTTTGTCTTGGTTTCTAATTACTTTCTTTTCAAGTTTGCTTAATCTGTGATAAAATTCTCTACTCATTTTTTTACTCATTTAGTTTAGTGTTAATTTCTGTTTTTTATTAACCCGTTAAAACCCGTTATTTACAATAATTTAAATTATTAAGTTTAATTGCTGATTTCAAAAATCGTTATTATTCGTTATTTACAATAAATTAATTTAATATGTTATCAATTACGTAAATAGATTTTTTTAACGGCTCGTTTGATATTAGAATTCCATTTTTGCAAAATGTTAGCTTTCCGCTTTCATCTTTGATGCATTTAAAACCTATTTCGGAATCGACTGAATTTTTATCAACTATTTTGAAGAAAAATACATTGTCTTGATGTTTAAGAATACGCATTTTAATTTTGTTTAGTTTGTGGGTGAAATTCTCTGCTCATTTTATAACCTAATGTTTGTTAATAAATTGAATCAATAATTATTTTTGTGTATTAGTTCGCAGTCCGGTATTTGTATTTTATTATCATAATATTTGTAATTGCAATTTTCATCAATGGAATAAGTAAATCTTCTTTCTTTTTCTGATTCATTACTAAACACAATAACTCCGGAATATTTAGAATTCTTTTTTTCTAAATAGTTAATTCTGCTTTTAAATTTTTCTAACATAATTTTATTTTGCCTCTTCTAATTTCTGAAGTCTCAATTCAATATCTTCTAATGATTCAACTTTGTACAATTCAGCATATTTGATTAACAAATAAGCTAGTGTTTTTACTTTCTGATCAGTAATATTATTTTGTTGAAACTCATAAATTAGGTTTGCTAAAAATCTTCGAGCTGTTTTATATCTCTAATTTTTTTAGGTTTTCTCAAATGCATCTTTTTTGTTTCGATTTTCATAAGTTATTTTATTTATGTTTGCAAATAATTTTATTGAAAAATTGAGTTTATTTTTGATATAATTATTAAATTTCGTAATGCTTTAATTACCTTTTTAACTTGTAATCTTAACTCCAAATAATTATCTCGTAACTTTTTATATTCATTGATTAACCAAGGTTCTTTGCTTTCTACCTTTGGGAAATTTTTTAATGAATAATTACAA